>JAFVAA010000451.1 GCA_017476305.1 Lachnospiraceae bacterium | reverse complement strand
ATGGAGGAAAATACAGTGACCGTACCTGTATCCGGAAAATTGAACATGTTTCGGATGGAGCGATCTATAAAGACACAGATGAACAGGTACAGGTATATTCTGAGGATGCGGCATGGCTGATGACCGATGTTTTGAAGGGAGTCTTCCGTGAGACCTATGGGACCGGACACAGTCTGAAGCTGGAAAATGAACAGATCTGTGCAGGAAAGACGGGAACAGCGAATTCCGGAAAGGATGTATGGTTTTGCGGTTATACGAAATACTATACTACTGTGGTATGGGCAGGCTTTGATACACCGAGGGCAATGCCGGGAGCATCCGGTGCTTCGATTGCCGGGGGGATGTGGAAAAGCTTTATGGATGATATCCACAAAAGGTTAGAGCCGTTAGATTTTGAAGTTCCGGATACCATCTGTCTGGCAGAATACAAAAAGGATGGTTCGATGAAGAAGGATACGGAGGAGGCCGGTACGGAGAAAAGAACAGCGGGAAAGGACTATTTTTCTGTGCGGATCCTGGCAGAAAAGGCAGACTATGCAAGCAATCTGGAGAATAACGTGTTCCAGAGGGAAATCTTAAGAAAATTAAAGAAATTTGAAGATATGCGTTTGGAAACTCTGGAGGATTATTATGAATTTCAGGATTTATACGATGAGCTTCGGGCAGGGATTTCCGGGATAGAGGATAAGGATACGAGAAATGAATATGCAGAGCGTGCGAAGAACAAGTATGATACGATGAAGAAGCAGCGCGTGAACTGGCAAAGGGTAGCAGAGGCTTATGTTGAGGCGAAAAAGGCGGAGGAGGAGTTAGCTGCCAAGAAGGAGGAGCAGAGGACCTATGCAGACAGAGAACGGCAGATAAGAAAGAATCGAATCCGTATCGCAAAGGCGAGGATTGACAAATTGGCTGTCTATGTCGTAAGACCGGATAATATAGACGAGCTGATCGGGAGCGCAAGGGATGCGCTGGAGCAGTGCAGTGCCTATGGAGAGTATGCTGACTTAAAAAAGCTCTATGAAAAGAATGTAAAATATATCAAAAGCCTGCCGGAAAAAGAGGACAAGCCGAAGCAGGATGACATTACGCCGAAGGAAACCGGTTCGCCGGAACCGGATTTTACAGAAGAACCGGATAAGGAGGAGTAGCTTTGGAGAGAGAAGAAGGAGAAGTTCTGGAAAGGAAACAAATAAGGAAGCAGAAAAAGGAGGCAGGCGGAGTACTTCGCCATCCTGCGGAAATCGGAAAATGGTTTCAGATTCTGTGTTTCATGAATATTCCTGTGTTTGGTTTTGTCTATATGTTCATCAAACTTCTTAGGCGGAAAACTCCGGGAGAACAGCGTTATTTTGCCGCGGCGTATCTGATCTACCGGATCCTGGTGCTGGTTTTAGCGGGAACGATACTCTTTATCCTGTATAAGATCGGTTTGGACTTTATGGATTCGATTTTACAGTATGCAGATCGGATGGCAAAATAGAACATGGATATTTTTATAGCAGAAAGGTATGGACAGAATGGATTGGCACTGGTATCGGCAGAATGAAAAAAATGAGGCGGTGCTTTTACGTGTATTTGGCACATGCCCTGAGGTCTTCCTGCCGGAGAGAATTGGAGGAATGCCTGTTACAGAGCTTTCCCGGTATTGCTTTTCCGAAAAGGAATCCTATACCGGGGAGGAAAAATTTCTTTTGATAGCAAAGGGGGATGCGCCGGCAGAGCAGGAAGAAAAGGCTTTGTTTTACGAACTGCTTTGGAAAGGGGAAATCTGTGCTTTGGCAGGAGATTTTATTACGAGCGTCTTTTTCCCCGGAAAGTTAAAGAAAATCGGAGATCTGGCATTTTATCAGTGTCATCACTTAGAAAGCATTTTTCTTGGCTCAGGGGAGATCCTGCCCGGCAGTGATGCGTTTATGAACTGTCTGAAGCTAAAAAAATTTTTCCTGTATACTTCACCGGGCAGACCTACAGGGCTGCGACAGATTTTAGCACAGAGGAGCATGGAAACGGAGGTCTATTTTTTGTCAGAAAAGGAGATGGTAACGGCTGCCGTGCTTTTCCCGGAGTATTCGGAAAGATATGATCTGATTGGTCCTGCGCATATTTTTGAGTTAAATATTGAAGGGGAGGGTTTTCGCGCCAGACAGTGTTTTGAAAATGGCGTGTTTCTTTTTTCCTTCTATGACCGTATTTTTCCGCAGGCGTGCGATACGGAGGAGGAAATTACGTTATGTAAAATGGCTATGCTGCGTCTCAGGTATCCGTTTCTTTTGACAGCGAAGGCAGAGGAAGATTACCGGAGCTATCTTTTTTCCCATCTGGACTGTCTTTTTCAAGAGATGATCCGGGAAAGGGATCTGGAGCTGCTTCGTTTTTTCGAAGAGCAGGAGGCGGTTGACGAAAAACAGTTCGAACGATGTCTCGAAACCGCAGTGGAGGCACAGTGGATCGAAGGTGTCAGACTTCTTCTTTCGTGGAAGGAGGAATGGAGAAAGGAGAAAAAGGAAGATTTCTATGAATTCGAAGAGTTTTCGTGAATCACAGACAGAGTGGGAGCAAAAGCTGTCTGAAAAAATCTTAACGTATGTCCGCGATGAGATCCGTCTGGAGCTTCGCTTTTTTCATACGGTACTTTCTGCGTTTGTGTATCAGGAGGATTCCAGACTTACGACAGCGGCAACGGATGGGGAGATGCTTTTTTACCCGGCAGAGCAGATTTTACGACTATTTGAAAAAAATCCGGCGTATTTAGACCGGATCTATCTGCATAGTGTACTGCACTGTCTCTTTTCCCATCTGTGGCTCAGAGGAGGCAGAGATCCTTATCAGTGGGGAATTGCCTGCGATATTGCCGTGGAATATACGATCGATCATATGGATAAGGAGTGCACGAGAAGAATTTTAAGTCTTTGCCGTATAAAGCTTTATAAAGAATTGAAGGAGATGGGGGATGGAATTTCTGCTGCAAAGATCTACCGCCTGCTTTCTGAAAAAACACCGGAAGATTTAAAAAGATTGTATCTGGAGTTTTTTACGGATGATCATGTGTTCTGGCCGAAGGAGGAGAAGCTTTCGGAAAAGCAGATGGCACTGCAGGCAAAATGGAAAAAGCTTGGCAGGCAGTCAGAGATGGAACGAAAAAGACGGGGAAGCGGGGAGAAGGACGGGGAGGAGCTTCTTTCCTGTCAGATGAAGGCACAAAGAAGGAAAAGAAGCTATCGGGAGTTTTTAAGAGGATTTATGATTTTGAAGGAGGAAAGAAGGTTAGATCCGGACGAATTTGATTTGGGCTTTTATGCCTATGGGTTTTCTGTTTATAAAAACATGCAGCTCATCGAGCCTCTGGAGAGCAGGGAAAGTAAAAAGATCAAGGATTTTGTGATCGTGGTGGATACCAGCTACTCTACAAGCGGTTCCCTGATCCGGAGCTTTTTAAAGGAGACCTTTGCGCTCATGACGGAGAAAAATAATTTTTTTCATACGGCAAGGATTCATCTGATTCAGGCAGATGCGAAGGTACAGTCGGATATTTTGCTGACCGGGGAACAGGAGATAGAGAAATTATTTGCTGATTTTCAGATTCAGGGGGGAGGAAATACAGATTTCCGTCCCGCCTTCCGGTATGTGGATTCTCTCATGGAGCAGGGGGCTTTCACGGATCTGTGCGGGCTTTTATATTTTACGGAGGGGAAGGGAAACTATCCGGAAAAAAAGCCGTCCTATAAAACAGCGTTTCTTTTTTTAGAGGATTATGAGGAGGAAAAGGTCCCGGCATGGGCAATCCGGATGCAGCTGGAAAAAGAAATGTTTGAGCCGTAACAAGGAGGAGATATATGAACATTAAAGAGGCGAAGCAGGAGATTAAAAATACAGTGGCAGCCTATCTGAGAAAGGATGCGTTTGGGGAATATGTGATTCCGGTGGTCCGACAGCGACCGGTGCTTCTCATAGGACCGCCGGGAGTGGGAAAAACGCAGATCATGGAACAGATCGCACGGGAGTGTAAATGTGGTCTGGTATCCTATACGATCACACACCACACCAGACAGAGCGCAGTAGGACTTCCCTTTGTGAAAACAGAGGTGTTTGACGGGAGGGAATACTCTGTGACAGAATATACGATGAGTGAGATCATTTTAAGTATTTACAGGGCGCGGAGGGAGACCGGGAAAAAGGAGGGGATCTTATTTATCGATGAGATCAACTGTGTTTCAGAATCCCTGGCTCCGACGATGCTGCAGTTTTTACAGTGTAAGACCTTTGGAAATCAAAGAGTGCCGGAGGGGTGGATCATCGTGGCGGCAGGAAATCCACCGGAATATAATAAATCGGTCAGGGAATTTGATGTCGTGACCTTAGACAGGGTGCGTCAGATTTATGTGGAAGCGGACTATAAGGTATGGAAGGAATATGCGGGAAGGGCAGGGATCCATAGAGCGATCCGGGGGTATTTGGAGCTTCATAAGGAGAAGTTCTACCGGATCGAAAATGATGTGGATGGAATGCATTTTGTCACGGCGAGAGGATGGGAGGATTTCAGTCATTTGCTTTACAGCTACAGGGAACTGAAATTTCCTGTGACAGAGGACGTGGTCTATGAATATCTGCCGCACAGAGAGGTGGCGGAGGATTTCTTAGCGTATTATGATTTGTATGAGAAGTATGAGGAGGAGTATCCGATTCAGGAGATCCTTTCCGGGAGGGTGGAGCCTGCAGTATATGAAAGGCTGTCGAGGGCTTCCCTGGATGAAAGAGGAATGGTGGTACAGCTTTTGCTTGCTGCGCTTTTAGAGCGGATGCATCAGAGCATATCCGAGAAAAGACTGGTGGATGACTGGTATCTTTTTTTAAAGGAGTACCGGAGCCTGATAGAGGATGCCGAGGATAAGAGGAAATGCTATCTGAAGCTTTTGGAGACAGAGGAGCATAGTCTTTTCGATGGGCTGACATCAGGAGAGATTTCGAAAGAGGAAGAGGGCTGTAGAAAAGCACTTTTGAAATTTTTACGGGAGGCAGCACCGAAGGGGGACGGAGATGCAAAGCTGTGCTTCGGGGAAACAAAAGCTTTCTTTGACCAGCGCAAAGGTGCCATGCTGCTGCAGAAGGAGCGGACAGAGGCTGCGACGGAGCATGCGTTTACCTTTATGGAGGATGCGTTCGCTTCTGGAGAGGAAATGGTGCTGTTCGTGACAGAGCTTACGATGGCAGCAGACAGTGTGAAGTTTTTGGCAGATTATACCTGTGAGAAATATTTGAAATATAGTGAGGAGCTTTTGCTCGGTGCGAGGAGAAGTGAGCTTTTAGCAGAGCTTCGGAAGGGATAGGGAAACATTTCTGGAAAGGAAGGACGGGAGATATGGCAAAGAAGATCTATGCGGTCAGAAAGGGGAGAAAGACCGGGCTTTTTTACAGCTGGGAGGATTGCAGGGCGCAGGTACATGGGTATTCAGGACCGGAATATAAAGGGTTTACGGATATAGAGGAGGCGAAGGCATTTCTCGGATGGCCGGCAGGGATGCCGGCAGAGGAGAAGACGGCATTTCCCGGATGTCCGGCCAGTGTGACAGCAGACGAGGAGACGGCGGTCGCCT
>JAFVAA010000450.1 GCA_017476305.1 Lachnospiraceae bacterium | reverse complement strand
GAATAGCATCAAAAAAATACGGTTCAGGGCAAAAATGGACACACATTTATAATAAAAATAAGTCTGTAATAGAGTCTACTGCTAAAAAGCGTGGCATGAGCAGTTCTAGCAAAGGACATTGGATATTTCCGGGAACGAAACTTATCCTGCCTGCTTTGTGAGGGGGTGTGCTTTATGGCGAAAAATCAGATTGATTTATATAAGTTGAGTTATACGGTCTATGCCAAAGATTCCGGTGGAAATAAGCATAATGTCACCGGAATTTTGGAAGAACTTGGATGGGATGAAAATGAGAATGAGCTTTCGACAAAAATATCCTTTAAGGTCATGAGTAAAAAAACAAAGCATGGGACTACATCACAGATACTGAAACCGGGAAATACAGTCCTTGTATATGCCAATGTTGGAAGCGGTTCACAGGAGGTGACCAGGGGAAAAATCCGGCATTGGAAAAACAGCAGGACGAATGAAACTCATGGGATAGAAGTTGTCGCATATGACGATCTCTACAATCTGCAAATGTCACAGGACTATTTTCTTTTTGCATCCGGGAAGACAGCAAAAGCAAGGATTAAACAAATATTAGGGAAATGGGGTGTGCCGCTTGGGAAGTATCAGGGACCGACCTGCAGACTGGGAAAAAAGAAATATGAGGCAAAGTATCTTTCGGACATCATTCTCGATATTCTGAAAAAAGGTGGAAAGAAAGACGGAGCAAAGTACATATTCCGGGGGACAAAAGGGAAAGCAGAGGTCATAAAGAGAGGATCAAATAGCAGGATATATGTGTTTGATGTCAAAAATACGATCATGCGTGAAAAGACTGCAGATGCTACGGACATGGTCACAAAGGTAAAGATTGTCAGCAAGACCAAAAAAGCAAAAGTAGCAAAGACAGTAGCAGTAGTAAAAGGAGACACTAAAAAGTTTGGGACCTTGCAGCAGATATACAACAAAGATGATGATGAATCTGTAAGTGAGGCGAAAAAGACTGCTAAAGGAATCATAAAAAGAAAAGGAAAAATACAAAGGGAAGGTCAGGTAAAAGCTCCTGATGTTCCTTTTCTGCGAAAAGGGGACAAAATCAAAATGAATTTCAAGACACTCAAAGGTTATTATTATGTTACGAGGATCAGCCATGATGCAGATACTAAGACTATGACAATGACTATCAAAAAGTAACGGAGGATTGATATGGGAAGAAAAAGTGATGAAGGCATATCCCGTTTGGCAGATGTCATATCCGGCAGGATAACCAGGCAGACAGAAGACAATGAGATCAGTCTGGACTTTGGTACGATACTCCCTAATCTTAATCTGCAGACAGACAGTTTTCCAATCGAGATTCAGAAAAAGGACTATTCAACACTGCGGTGCGATGGAATCAATCACATCTGCCATTATGACGGTGCGAAACATTGTGAAGGACATATGCACTTGAAAAAAGGTGACAGAGTGCTTGTGATATGGGTTAGTGATACTCCGGTCATAGTAGGAGTTATAGACAAATAGTGGAGGTGATTTTGTGGCAGTTAATCTTTATCCGGAAGACGAGCTGGAAGAGGAAGAAGCGGAGGAAGAAGATACAGAATTTGACGAAGATGAAGACGGAGAAGACTACGATACCGAATACCGCCGAAGTCTGAAATGGGATCCTGTTACCGGAGATTTTGTCCGGGATAAAGCCGGAAGGCTCATAGAGTGCGAAGGTAAAGAGGCATTTATGATGTGGTGCCTGAAAATGGTAGTAACAGAAAGAGATGCGAACCTTGCCTATATTGCAGAGGTAACAGGGAACGATCTCGGTGTAGATATGGATGAAGCTCTTGCAGAAGTAGACAGGGTATCGGTGCAGACTGCAATCGAGTCTACGATAAAAGAGGCAATCGAAGTCAATCCAAGAACTGAGTGGGTGGGAAATTTTAGTCACACATGGGAAGGTCATGATGTGCATACCTCTTTTCAGGTAAAGGGTATTGAATGGGATGATATTATAACGATCAGTACATAGGAGGTGAGGATAATGCCACAACCGGAATTTTCGGCACCGGAATGGATGGAGGAAAATTCGCTCGATGAAATCCATGAAAGAATGATGGACAATCTTCCGGCAGATATCGATCAGACACCCGGAGGCTTTCCGTATGATTTCACAATGCCGACAGCTATTGAGAAGTCAAAGTTTATCGAGGAAAATCTGATGCAGGCATTGATGTTGTGCTTTCCACAGTATTCATCTGAAAACTGGCTCGACCTACACGCACAGCAGGTAAATTTAACAAGGCATGCTGCACAAAAAGCGACAGGAAAGCTTTTGATAACAGGGGAGCCGGGGACAGAGTTAGAGGAAGAAACGATGTTCTATGTTCCTGCAACTGCTAATTCGGAAACTGTAGAATTTTTATCTGATGAAGAGGTCGTGATTGGAGAAGACGGGACGGTTGTTGTCTCCGTTACTGCATCCGAGGCTGGTTCGGGATATAATGTCGGTCCGGATACGATCACAAATATGGATGATCCTATGGATGAAATCACAGCTATCACAAATCCGGAGGCAATGACAGGAGGAACGGATGAGGAATCGGATGATGATCTATATGACAGGATTGCTGTTGAATATCAGAATATGCGTACATATCTTGGGAATGACATAGATTATATCCGTTGGGCGAAAGAGGCAGGTGCCGGTGATTGTATTGTAGATCCTGCTGCTGATGGTCCTGGAACGGTCACATTGGTATTGGTAGATACGAATGGGGATCCGGCCAGCAATGTCTTATGCAGAGATGTATATAATTATATCGTATCACCGGATGACAGGACACAGAGGCTTTTGCCGACTGCCTGTGCAAAGCTGACCTGCGTGGCAGCAACAGGTTTTGAAGTGAATTTCAAAGTGACGGGATTGCAATATGCCGCCAATACGACAATCAATGAAATCATGGATGAATTTCGGAAACTTGTCAAGGAGGTCTTTTCGGATGCAAAGTCGGAAGGTGTGCTGCGATACAATGATGTGCGCCCTCTGATGTCTGATATAACTGGAGTAGATGATTTTGAAACATTCCTGCTAAACGGGGATATGGTAAATATTCCGTTCACCAAAGAAGAATATCCGGTGGTCGGCACTCTGGATTTCAGTTAGGAGGGTGTTATGGAAGAAAAATTTGATATTGAAAATTTTCCTACGAGTAAAGCGGCGAAAGAAATGCTCCATATGGTATCAGAAGACTTTTATGCGACTTCGTATGTTGGAAAATGGTTGTTTCAGGTACTCGGTATTGAGTGGGATGAAATCAAAGAAAAGTTAGAGGAACTGCCACAGCAGCTTTTTATCGAAACTGCCACCTGGGGCTTGAAATGGCATGAAATCAAATGGCAGCTCCCGGTCAGGGAGTACCTCACCTATGAAGAACGGAGACAGATCCTGTATGCAAAGAGGGATTTTAAGGCTCCCATGACACCGTATCTAATGGAAAAGTATATCAGGCAGACAGTAGGAGTGGAAACCCACATATATGACTGTCACGATAGCAGGGGCACGGACTGGGTAGCAGAACATCCTAATATGTTTCAAGTGGATTTTATATCAGAAAATACTGTGGATATTGCCTTAGCAAAGAAAGCGATAGAAGGGTTGAAGCAGTCGCATACGAAGTATGTGATTGGCGATAATCGGATGATTACGATTGATGAAACCGGGTATGAGGAAATAGAGACAGAAATGATCCTCGGAATCAAGATTTCTTTTTGGGGAATTCCAAGATTTGATGGTATATGGAAGTTTGATGGTGAGAATAGATTTATTGCACAGCCAACTAATAATGAGCTAGCTATGTCCATCGGAATGAAGTTTGAAGAAATAAGGGAATGCATTGGAGCAATGGAAATTATTACACATACTCCGGATCCTGTTCTTTTTAATGGAGAATATAATTTTGATGGAACGAGAGAGTTTGACACAATTTACAGGAAGGAGGTTATTACATAATGAGTCAGAACACAATAACTACCATAACAGGCAGACAGAAGATGATGAGGGCAAGGGCGGGGGATATAGAACTACCTAAGATTGTCGGTGTAGCATTTGGAGATGGTGGTGTCAATGAAGCAGGAGAGGTTATCGAGCCACAGACAGGACAGACCGCTTTAAATCATGAGTTAATGAGAAAGGCTGCCTCTGGATATGAATTTATCGGAACAACTACCTGTAGATATTCTGTGACTTTATTGGGAGATGAACTTGCCGGAGAATATATTTCAGAGATCGGTCTCTATGACGAGGATGGTGATCTCGTATGTATCAAGACTTTTACCAAAAAAGGCAAGGAAGCAGATATAGAGCAGACCTATAACATTGATGATATTTTCTAGGGAGGAGGATAACGATGGAGAATTACAGTCCACAGGAATCGGTCTTTTCTGATACGATAAGTGTTACCGGTTACGGTGATCCGGTGCATCCGGATTATGTGAATCCAGCACCGAAGCAGCTATTACAAAATGATTTAGTGTTGAAAAGAATGCTTGAAGAAGGAGAAGAAATAGAAG
>JAFVAA010000449.1 GCA_017476305.1 Lachnospiraceae bacterium | reverse complement strand
TCCTGTATTTTGGCCATCTGTATCTTTTTTCCGCTTTTTCTGATCCATGCCATTGGAGCAGGAGATATCAAACTGTTTTCGCTGGTAGCGGCGATGCAGGGATTGGAAAAAGCATTTCAAGTGTGTATTCTATGGTTTCTACTGGCAGGTATTGCTTCGCTTTGGAGGTTGCTGTCAAAACATCGCTTACGTCAAAGATTGGCATATGTGTGGAGATATGTGAAATCCGGTATCGGTACTCATGTACCATATTATGACAAAAAGAGGGACGGGATGCAGGATACCATTCCCCTGGCACCATTCCTGGCGGCATCCTACAGTCTGGTGGAGCTGGGGAGGTGGAAAGGGTTTTGGTGAAAAAAATAAGGCTTGCCCTCTTTGATAATGACGGATATATGAAATCCTTTGTAGGATATGTATGTAAAAAATACAGAAATATCGTAGAGACCAGATTATTTACGGATTTTGCGATGCTTGAAAAACAGGTTCAGTCCGGAAAGATTGATGTGCTTTTGGCATCAGAAGAATTTGTAGAGCGGTTTCAGCTGTATTCGGATCAGATACCACAGATGGTTTTTCTTTCCGAGGGGAACATGGGAAAGGAGAAATCCAAATTTCCGGTCATTTTCAAATATCAGGCAGTATCTAAAATAGTTAAGGAAATTTTTGAGCTTATGGCTGAAAATGACAGAATTTCCTATCATACAGAAATCGTTTCAAAAAGAACAGTGGAAATGATCTGTGGATATGCACCCTTTGGTGGAGGAGGGGTGACGGAATTTTTGTTTCAGAAGGCAGAAAGCCTGGCAAAAAAAAGAAAGGTACTGTATGTAAATTTAGAGGAATTTCATGGGTTTTCCCATGTACAGAAAGAAAAGCAGGGTGGAATGTCGGAGGTGCTTTTTTATCTGCGGCAAAAAAGGGGGAAATTGGCACTAAAGCTGGAATCCGTTCTATATCGTAAGGGAGATTTGGCCTGCATTTTTTCTGTCGAGGATTACAGAGACCTTCATTCTATGACAAAAGAGGATATGGCGGAGTTTTTGCAGGTCCTGCAGGAGCAGACAGAGTATGAGGTCTTTGTATTCGACATAGGATTTCTTGGTGAAGCGGGTATTTTTTTGATGGAACGTTGTGACAAAATATACATGCCAAGGCCCGAAAACAGGATACAGAGCTCCAAGGAAGAGGCATTTGAAAAAAATCTGAGAGCATCCGGACAGGAGAAGATTATAGAGAAAAGAGAATGGCTGATGCGACCGGAGACGGGAAAAAGGAGTTGAGATTTCCATGACGGATCAGGAGGGAAAAAACTATTGTCAGAAAATCCGGAAAAAAATCATGGAGGAAATAGACTGCAGAGAGGCAGTTTCTGATGAAGAAATATTAGATCTGGCAGAAAAATATGTTTTGGAAACAGGGCGTGAAATTTATCTGTCCATTCCGGAAAAGGAAGAAATCCTTCGGAATGTATTTAACTCCATTCGAAGGCTTGATGTAGTTCAGGAGCTTTTGGAGGATGGAGAGATTACGGAAATCATGGTAAATGGCCCGGATGATATTTTTGTGGAAAAAGGTGGTGAATTGCTCAGATATCCGAAAGGCTTTTCTGACAGGGGAAAATTAGAGGATGTGATCCAGCAGATCGTAGCAAAGGTGAACAGGCGTGTGAACGAGACCAATCCTATCGTGGACGTCAGACTTTTAGATGGTTCCAGAGTAAATGTAGTGCTTCCGCCGGTGGCATTAAATGGACCGATCCTTACGATTCGAAAATTTCCGGACAAGCCGATTTCGATGGACAAGCTGATAGAAATTCAGTCGCTCACAAAGGAAGCAGCTGTATTTTTGCAGACGCTCGTGAAAGCAAAATACAATATCTTTATCAGCGGAGGTACGGGAAGTGGCAAAACAACATTTTTAAATGCTCTATCAGACTTTATTCCAAAATCAGAACGGCTTATCACGATAGAGGATGCTGCGGAGCTGCAGATCAGGGGCGTTCCCAATCTGGTACGTCTGGAGGTGAGAAATGCAAACGTAGAGGGAAAAAACGAAGTGACGATCCGAGATCTGATGAAGTCGGCACTTCGTATGCGGCCGGACAGGATTATTTTGGGAGAGGTCAGGGATGCAGCAGCCTGTGAGCTTTTAAATGTGATGAACACGGGGCATGATGGCAGTCTTTGCACAGGGCATGCAAACAGTCCGAAGGATATGCTGAGCCGTTTGGAAACCCTGGTGCTGACCGGAATGTATATTCCGCTTCCGGCGGTACGAAGCCAGATCGCATCGGCACTTGATATTGTTATACAGCTTGGAAGGCTCAGAGATCGCAGCAGAAGGGTTTTAGAGATTGATGAGGTCCTGGGAGTACGGGATGGGGAGGTGGAACTGGCACCACTTTATCAGTTTCAGGAAACAGGGATGACAGAGAATGGATGGCTTTTGGGGGAGCTTAGGAAAACGGAGGCCACTCTCCTTCATCGGGAAAAGCTCCTTGCTGCGGGGCTATGTCTGGAAGCAGCATGCCAATGAAAGACAGGAGGAAATGGAAAATGAGGAAAAAAGGAGGATGGATCTTCGGGAAGGGATTTTGCTTCGGTTTTTTAAAGGGAGGGATTTTAGGGCTTTTATTTTACAAAAATTTTGCAGTTTTGCTTTTCTGTGGCCTGCTCTTTGGCGCGATCAGCGGGTTTATGGAAAAGAGAAAGGAGAGGAAGCGGCAGCAGAAGGAAATTACGGACCAGTTCAGGGAAGGATTACAGGGAATCTCCTCTGCGCTTTCTGCAGGATATTCTATAGAAAATGCATTTTCACAGGCAAAAGGAGAGCTGGCACTTCTTTACGGAGAGGAAGCGGTCCTGGTGCAGGAATTTCAGTGGATTGAAAAAAGGCTGGAGTTAAATTGTCCTGTGGAGGAGGCCCTTTATGAATTTGCGGAAAAGTGGGAGACAGAAGATATTCTGCATTTTGCCAAGGTGTTTCAAACTGCAAAGAGAACGGGAGGGAATCTGATTTCGATTACGCGGTCTACTGCAGAGAAAATCGGACAGAAAATCGAGGTAAAAAGGGAAATAGATACGCTGATTGCCGGAAAAAGAATGGAGGGACAGATCATGAATAAAATTCCTCTGGCGATCATTTTATATTTTTGGATCTGTTCTCCGGGATTTTTGGACTGTTTATACCTGGGGACAGGCAGGCTGGTATCTACGATTTTACTGCTTTTCTATCTTCTGGCGTATTACTGGAGTGAGAAAATCAGCGATATTCGTGTGTAGAGGGGAGGATGATTTTTGCGTGCTACATGGATAGGAGAACTTTGTTTTGGCAGTGCCATTTTACTTCTTTTCTTTTTTCTTTGGCAGCATTTCCGGAAGGGAAAAAAGACTTCCGGAAAAATACCAGTAAAAAATCCTGTAGAAAAGACATCACTTTTCGAGGAGGGTACGTTCTTTATTTTACAGCTTCTATGGAAAAGAAAGCTGTTCCGGATGAAAAGAGAGCGGATAGAAAAGCTGCGAAAAATATACATCGGAAAAGAGGAGGAGAGGATCTATTATGCGTATTACGGAAAAATCCTCAGGAAGATTTCCGGAGTCATGACCATAGGTCTTTTCCTGGTATCGGTTTCCGTGTTCATCAAGCAGGAAGGGTTCCTCCTTGATGACTATTTTTTAGAGCGGGAGGAGGCTGGAGGAAACATGAAAAAGTATTCCATCAAAGCAGATTCCGGTGAGGAGGAAAAAAAGCTTACGGTAAAACTCCCTGATAGAAAATATACAGCAGAGGAGGAAAAGAAAGCTTTAAAAGAAGGAAAGCAGAAATTGGAAACAGTGGTTTTAGGAGAAAATGCATCTGCCAAAAGGATCACAAAGCCCTTGTGCCTTATCGGTGGATTTTCTGAAAACGCCATTTCCATCCTTTGGGAAATTCCTTTGGATAGTCCGGTTGCTTCAGATGGTACTCTGGATAACGCCGATTTGAAGGAGCCGGTCCAGACAGAGCTAAAGGCCGTGCTTATGTGTGGAGAAAGCAAAGAGATATGGACAAAGGCCGTTATCATTTATCCGCAGCAGAAGAAACAGAGTTCTTTTTGGGAGCATTGGGAAAGAGAATATGAAAAAAGCGAAAAGCAAAGCGAGACAGAACGGTATGTAAAATTACCGGAGACCGTAGATGGAAAACAGATGAAATATTTTGAAGATCGTATCGAATACCCATATCTGTTTCTGGGAATTCTTTTTCTTTCCTGTATGCTGCTGCCCATTGCGGAGGAGAGCCGTTTAAAGGAAAAAATAAAAAAGAGGCAGGAGCAGCTTTCTTTGGACTATCCGGAATTTATTGAGCATTTTGTACTGCTGATCGGGGCAGGACTTACGGTAAAAGGCGCCTGGGAAAGAATTGTGCAGGAATATGAAAAAAGAAGGAAGGAAAAAGAAACGCATTTTGTCTATGAGGAGATGGCGGTTACTATCCGGGAAATTGAAAACGGTATGAGTGAAGCGAGGGCTTATGAGCTTTTTGGAAAGCGCACAGAGATGTTGCCGTATATGAAATTCTGCACACTGCTGGTACAGAATTTGAAAAAAGGTTCCGCAGATCTTTTACAGCTGCTGGAGTATGAAATGACAGATTCTTTTCAGGCTAGAAAGGAAAATGCGAAGGCTCTGGGAGAAAAAGCAGGGACAAAGCTTTTGATGCCTATGGCAGTTATGTTAGTCATTGTTTTTGCTTTGATTTTATATGCGGCATTTCAAAATATTTGATGGATAGAGGAGGTATTTATATGAGAAAAGGATTTGAAATATTAAAAAGCTTTTGGGAAGAGGAGGATGGGATCGGCATCGTGGAAATCATTTTGATTCTTGTGATTTTAATCATGCTGATCGTCATTTTCCGGGAGCAGATTACGGGCATTATAGAAAGTGCCTTCGAAAATATCAATGGAGGGGCAGAGGATGTAAATTCAAAAATTGAAATAAAATAGATGCATTTTGCTGAAAAAAGGAGGTGATGGCTTTTGATTTTCTTTAAAAAGGTGCTAAAGGCACAGGGAGAAAAAGCGGGCATTACAGTTTTTTTGACGATTACCTTTCTGCTTTTTTTCTCGATGGTGGGAGTTATGTTTGAAAGTGCGAGAGTGCTGTCCTCAGAGGGGTATTTCCGTGTGGCAGCCCGTTCTGCAGCCATGACGGCTTTTGGAGATTTTAACAGGGAGCTTTTTCAGGAATACGGTCTTTTTGCCTATGGAGGATATGATGGAATAGGGGTGGAAAATTTAAATGCGGAATTTTTAGAGCTTTTGAAAAAAAATCTTTCCGCAGCACCGGAGGGCAGAGAACGCTCCTATAGTGATCTGTACCGGTTTTCTGAAGTGGAGTCGGAGATCGTGGATGCTAAAAACCTGATGGAGAAAGAGATTTTTCATGGGCAGATCAAAGGCTTTTTAAAACGGCAGGCGGTAGAGAGGGTTACAGAACGGGTTACAGACAGTCTTTCGGAAAATACCGGTTTTTCCGTGAAGGAAAAGCTTGCGATTACGAGAGACTATGAAAATGGAAAATATGACGTGGTGGATACAGACGAGGGAAAAGAGACGGACGATGGAGGAAAAGGGGGACAGACCACGGAAGCGAAAACAGAGGAAGAAGACAGAAAATCAAAGGAGAAAGAAGAAAAGCGGGATACAGATGCACAGTTAAAAAAGGATGCGGCAGGAGGAAATCCTCTCACTGTGTTTTCTGAATTTACAGGAAATGGGGTATTAAGTCTGGTCTGTGACGAAAAGGATATTTCCAAACAGGAAATTCCAATCCGGGAGGCTGTGGAGCAGGAAGAATACCCGATGCAGGATAGCGCATTGGAAGGAAGCGGGAAAAAATCGAAATCGGAAAAACCGCCCGAAAAGGAAATGGGGGCAGCAGATGTTTTAGAGGAGCTGATGGAGGAAGGGAATGCAGAGGAGAAGGAGGTCACAAAAAGTGAAAATATCCTATCGGCTGCAGCGGAGCAGTCGGAATTTTTTCTATATGCTTCCAGGCAGTTCGCAGATTATACGAAGTCTTTAGAAAAGACGGTAAAATATGGAATGGAATACCTGGTCGCCGGAAAAGGAAAAGAAAATCTGAATTTATCCTATGTGGTAAATCGTCTGTTGGCGATCCGCCTGCTTTTAAATATGGGCTACGCAGTGACAGATCCGGTATTTCAGGAAAAAAGTCTCGCAACCGCTTCTATTTTAGCCGGATTTACCGGCCTGCCTCCGGTCATTTCCGCGGTACAGTATACGATTTTAATGATCCTGTCCTTTGAGGAGGCATGTATTGACGTGACTGCTCTTTTAGAGGGAAAGGAGGTTCCTGTAGTAAAAAATGCGGGAAATTTTCAGATGAAGTATGAAGAAATTTGTATCTGTACAAAGGAGCTTTTTGAGAGAAAAGCGCAATTTTTTCCAAAAGCGAAAAAATGGAGTGCTTCCGGTGCCAGCTACCAGAGCTATTTGTATATGTTGTTTTTGTCTGGTAGAGAAGAAACTGTCAGAAATCGAATGGGGGATTTGATCCAGTATGATTTAAGGGAACGGTACAATCAAACGTTTACGATAGATGCCTGCATTTGTACAAGCACCTGCAGGACAGAATACTGTATTCCATATTTATTTTCTTCCCTCCCGTTTTTATCTGGCAGTGAGAGACGGACCGGAAAAAGAACACAGGAGGTCACATATGGTTATAAGAGTGAATAGGGATGTTCTCTATTTTGGTAGAGGTATCAAAAAAATATTTTCAAATTCATCACATTTAGAGACAGATTTGGAGTCTTCCTTAAACACACAAAAAAATCAAAATAGAGAATATCCTTGTTTGTTTTTAAAGAAAGCCTCCTTTACGGTGGAAGCGGCATTTTGTGGAACCGCATTCTTTCTGGCAATTTTTTCTCTCCTTTTTTTGTTTCGTATTTTAGAGGGTTACGAAAAAAACATATTGCAGCTGGACACAGCAGTAAAGGAGTATGAATGCTTTGGAACAAAGATCACTACGGGCAAAGGATTTTTAGAGGGAAAAATGATTTTATGGGAGGAAAAAAATAAAGTCTGCTATCTAAAGGGAAAAAAGGAAATTCCTTTTATTGGATCAAAACTGTTTTCCATATCCCTGTATCAGCAGCTTTGCTTTAGCGAATATGAAGGAAAGAGCATGGTGCCTGCTAAAGAAGCGACCGGAGAATATGTATATCTGGCAGAAAATGGAACAGTATATCACAAAAACAGTGCCTGCGTCTATCTAAATCCTGCGATTTCACAGGTGCTTTATCAGGATATTGATAAAAAACGAAATCGTTCCTTTGGAAAGTACACCAAATGTAAACGCTGTGGAAACCACAAGAAAAATCCGGTTTATGTGTTCATAACATCCTATGGAGATTCCTGGCATACTTTAAAAACCTGCTCCGGATTAAAAAGAACCGTGAGACGGGTTCCGCTTTCCGGAATAGGAAATCTGCCTGCATGCAGTAAATGCGGGAGCGGGTAGTGTGTACTATATGAGTGAGGGACCAAAGGAGCCTGCGTGGGCTTATCCGCTTTGTTCTGAATCATGGTATACAGGTAAAAATCGCAGAAGAAACAGGGAGGGAAAATCATGCTTATTGTTTTAAAGGGAATGATACTTGTCGCACTTTTCATCCTTTCTATCTGGGATATCAGATATAAAAAAATCCCTGTAGTTTTCCCTTTGATCTGCAGCATGATTTGTCTGCTGATTCGAATTTTTTGTAAAATGGACTTTTTTGAATTCCTATTTACGGCGGGGGCATGCTTTCTCTTTTTTCTTTTGGCAGGGAAGGCTTCCAGAGGGCAGATAGGCAGTGGGGATGCTTTTGTATTTTTGATGACTGGTATGGAATTGGGTTTTATAAAAAGCTTATGGCTGATTTATCTGTCTTTTTTCTTTGCTTTTTTTGCAGCAGCTTTTTTCTTTTTCATCAGGAAAAAAGGAAAGCGGTATGAAATTCCATTCGTGCCATTTATCAGCCTGGCGTATGCAGTTTTATTATTTTACGATGGGCTGTAAATATTCCGGAGGGAGGAGAAATATGAGAAAGGCTGGTTATACGGTAGAGGCGGCTTTTATCATGCCGATTTTGCTGGGAATTCTGTTTTTACTAATGTATGTGATGTTTTTCGTACATGACAGTGCTGTTTTACAGGGGAATTTTTCCTATGCTCTGTGCAGAACAGCTGAGGAAGAAAAGGCTCAGGAAAATGTTCAAAAGAGATTATCAAAAGGACTTTGGTCAGCAGAGATCACAAAAGTTCAGTTCAGGCGGAGCTTCGGGAAGGTTTCTGGTGAGGTGCAGGGAAGAATGAAGTTAAAGATACCGGTTATGTCCTATTTTATAAAGGATGTTCAGAAAATCCGGTGTACAGGAGAATATTATTATCTTCAGCCGGAGCAATATAAAAAAGGGAGTGATTCGTGAAGCACTGCAGCTGGATTTTGTGAAGGACCTGATGTAAATTCAGGCGGAAAAAAGACGGAGGGATACTAAAAACAAATGGAACAGATCGATTATTTAAAAGAGGAGCAATGTATTTTAGGAAAGCTGCCAATCGCAGATGCAGAACGGGAGAGGCTCACATGGAATATGATTGAGCATAATGCCATATATGGTCTGGCGTCCTTTGAGTATTATTATCTAAATGACATGGTGTGCTTCCGGTATGATGTTTCTTCCTATCAACCCGTTTCCTCCCTTTTAAAAAAAAGAGAGGGGGATTTTGAAGTGATTTTTTTCCTTTGCAGAGAGGTTTTTTTGATTTTGGAAAAGAGCTCTGAATATCTGTTGAGGGAAGAAAACTTTCTTCTAAAGCCGGAATGGATTTTTGGAGATTTTTTCCGGAAGAATCTGGTGTTATGCTACCTTCCGGGGAGAAAAAAACAAAACAGAAGGGAAACTTTGGAATTTTTGGAATATCTTATGGAACATATGGGACATGAAAATCACCGGTCGGTAGATTTTATTTATGGACTATATGAGCTTGCGGCAGATATTCATAGGTCGTCAGAGGAAATTTTAGATTTTATAGAACATTACGAGGAGCGGCAGACACAGAAAGAAAAGAACCGGATAAAATGTGAAGATGATATAGAGAAGAGGCATCCGGGGGAAGGAGCAGAGGAGCGAAAAAAGGGAGAAAAAATATGGAAAATTGGAAGGGAGAAGGAGAATGATATTTGTATTCCATTTATGACGGTAAGCAGAGAGCATCTTCATCTGTTCCAAAAGGGAGATGAGTTTTCGGTGATGGATCTTTCTTCTAAAAACGGGACGAGTCTGAACGGAAAACGGATTCCGCCCATGAAGAAGGTAAGATGTACAGAGAAAGATATCCTCTGTCTTGGAGGAATTTCCTTTTCCCTGCACATGGAACCTCTGGAAATCAGGCTGCATAATCTGCCTGTCTGGTCTAATAAAATGTTACAGGCTCTTCGAAGAACTGTGTTTTAAGCACGATGTAAGGATAGGATGCTTTTTGGGACACATCGTCTTCTGCCTTTGGACCGAGAAGTTCGGTATCGAGGACGAAGGTATCCTCCGCTTTATAAAATTGATTGACTTTAATGCTGTAACCACCGCTTTTTTGTTTGCCATAACCCTTTACTATGTAGAGGTAGGAATGTTCGGAAAAAGTTAACTCAAAGTTCTCCTTTTTCCTGTCATCGATGAGAGCCTGCAGATCCTCCGGAATGGAGCTTCCGGTGACAACAGTGTAGTCGATATCACCGGCTTTTGGCGGAAGCTTTGCACTTCCACAGCTGCACAGGGGGAGAATGAAGCTAAAAATCAGCATACAAATTAACATAAATTGGATAAGATTTTTTTTCAACCTATAATTCATAGAAACCTCCTTATTTTGATATCAGCATCTGTCTGACTGTCGCATAAATGTTTTACCGTTAACGGAATGTAGTTCCGTTAACGAGTATAAAAACGTTTCGCAGCGTCGGGGGAAGCTTTGTGAATAGTAATGCCTGCTTTTCTCGTATCGTGTAATTTGTGGGGGATTTTGTAACAGTTTATGAATGTAAGGGAGGAAAATATAACCATCCTTTCAAAGTTTTACATGTTCAGGATTTTAAACGGTATGTCACTGCCATGTGAAATGTAACGAATCTTTTTCAAAATCACATTTTAAAATTGCTTTTTAGTCGTCTGTGTTATATAATGGGATATATACCTGTCAATTACAAATGACTATCGTACAGACATGAACTTACTTTTGAAGAAAGCTGCATTTCACGGGCTTGTGTGAAGTGCGAGAGAAAGGTTTTTGAATGTAAGGTGTGACTGTGATGGAAAATATCGAATAGGAGGGCAAAATCGGAATGAGAGAAATCAGTAAGGAAAAGTTTAAGGATGAGGTGGAGGACTACGTAAAGGTACTGTTTCGTAAATCTATCAAGGAAGCAGATAATCAGCAGATTTTTCAGGCTGTAGCATATTCGGTAAAGGATATCATTGTAGATCAGTGGATGGCAACTCATAAAAAATATGAGGAAGTAGATGCGAAAACGGTCTACTATTTATCGATGGAATTTTTAATGGGACGTGCGCTCGGTAACATTATTATTAACCTAAAGGGAAACGAAGCGATTAAGGAAGCCATCGAGGAGTTAGGTCTGAATCTGGATGTCATCGAGGATCAGGAACCGGATGCAGCACTTGGAAATGGTGGTTTAGGACGTCTGGCTGCCTGCTTTTTAGATTCCTTATCTACCCTTGGATATCCGGCTTATGGGTGTGGTATCCGTTATAAATATGGTATGTTTAAGCAGGGGATTGAAAATGGATACCAGGTGGAAAGACCGGATGACTGGTTGAAATATGGGAATCCTTTTGAGATGAAGCGTCCGGAATATGCGGTAGAGGTAAAGTTCGGAGGCTATGTAGCGATTGAGCAGGATGCAGCCACCGGAAAGAACAAATTCGTTCAGAGGGATTATCAGTCTGTCCGTGCTGTTCCATATGATCTTCCGGTCGTAGGATATAACAATAACGTGGTAAATACTTTACGTATCTGGGATGCAGAAGCTATCGAGACATTTAATCTGGATTCTTTCGATAAGGGAGATTATCAGAAAGCAGTAGAACAGCAGAACCTGGCGAGAACGATCTGTGAGGTGCTCTATCCAAATGATAATCATATGTCAGGAAAAGAGCTTCGTTTAAAGCAGCAGTATTTCTTTGTATCTGCCAGTGTACAGCGTGCTGTGGCAAAGTATATGGAGAAGCATGATGATATCCGTAAGATTCATGAGAAGGTCTGCTTCCAGTTAAATGATACGCATCCTACGGTTACGGTGGCAGAGTTAATGCGTATTTTGGTAGATGAGTATGGAATTGAGTGGGATGAAGCATGGCGTGTGACAAATAAGACCTGTGCGTATACGAACCATACGATTATGTCAGAGGCACTTGAAAAGTGGCCTTTGGAGCTGTTCTCCAGACTGCTTCCGCGTATTTATCAGATCATTGAGGAGATTAACCGCCGGTTCATTTTAGATATCCAGAGAGCGTATCCGGATGACTATGGCAAGGTAGAGCGTATGGCGATTATCTATGATGGTCAGGTGAAGATGGCGCATCTCGCGATTGCAGCAGGCTTTTCTGTAAATGGTGTGGCAAGATTACATACCGAGATTCTGAAGAATCAGGAATTAAAGGATTTCTATCAGATGATGCCTGAAAAATTTAATAATAAAACGAACGGTATCACCCAGCGTAGATTTTTACTGCATGGAAATCCGCTTTTGGCAGACTGGGTGACGAAAAAGATTGGAGATGACTGGATCACAAATCTTGCCCATATTGATGAGCTTTCCGTATATGCAGGCGACCAGCTGGCACAGAAGGAATTTATGAATATTAAGTATCAGAACAAGGTTCGTCTGGCAAAATATATCAAGGAGCACAACGGAGTAGAGGTGGATCCACGTTCCATCTTCGATGTACAGGTAAAGAGATTACATGAATATAAGCGTCAGCTTCTGAATATTCTCCATATCATGTACCTTTATAATGAATTAAAGAGAAATCCGTCGATGGAATTTTATCCAAGGACCTTTATCTTTGGTGCGAAAGCATCTGCAGGATATCACAGGGCGAAGTCGATCATCAAGCTGATTACCAGTGTGGGAGATGTGGTAAATAATGATAAGTCCATTGATGGAAAAATCAAGGTAGTATTTATTGAGAATTATCGTGTGTCAAATGCAGAAATCATCTTTGCGGCAGCAGATGTATCCGAGCAGATTTCTACAGCAAGTAAGGAAGCATCCGGTACCGGTAATATGAAATTCATGTTAAACGGTGCAGTGACACTCGGAACGATGGACGGTGCGAATGTGGAAATCGTGGAAGAGGTCGGAAAGGAAAATGCGTTTATCTTTGGTCTTTCTTCGGATGAGGTCATTGAATTTGAGCATAATAACCAGTACAATCCAAGAGAGATCTATAATATCGACTCTGATATCCGTGCCGTTCTGACACAGCTTGTAGATGGTACCTATTCACCGGGTAATTTTGATGAATTCCGTGATATCTATAATTCTCTTTTAGATGGTCAGGGAGGACGTCCGGATATGTACTTTATCTTAAAGGATTTCCGGTCTTATGCCGAGGCACAGAAACGTGTGGAAGAGGCTTACAGAGATACCGAGAGATGGGCAAAGATGGCGATGCTCAATGTTGCCAAGGTTGGTAAGTTCTCCTCTGACAGAACCATCGAGGAGTATGTAAAGGATATCTGGCATTTAGAGAAGGTGACGGTAGAGGTGCCGGAGTAGTAAAATATTTCTCCTGGAACAGCAGATTTGTGAGCAGTAACAAAAGATTTTATAGAGGAGGTTGAAATATGGGGAGATTATCAACTTTTCTTGAAAGCTTTCATAATGATGTAAAAATTCAGATTTATGACCAGAATAATACCTTGTTATTCGAGGGAGCGATTGGTGATGTTCCACACAGGATAGAGGATCAGTCTGATATTATTTTAGGTTCTGCTAATATTATAGGAGATATGGTTACAGTTATTATAAAGACAAAAAGCTAGTGTACTGTAGCAAGTGCGTGGCTTGACGGTGAACAGTAACAGCAATGTTCATTACAGTTTCTCTAATACATGAGCTGTAGCTGATGAATTTCAGATAGGCTGTCATATGAAGTGGCAGCCTATCTTTCGCGATTAGAAAATATCAGACGGTGAACGAAGAAAGAAAAGCATTTCGTTAAAGAGTAAATTTGTAACTATTCAGGCTTGACTGAATAGTTAGGAACTGTTCAAAAATAACTTAGGATATTGCTTGTCTTTTTCTCTGATTGCACTGCTCAAAAATCAGTTACATAGCCCGCTATGCGCCTGATTTTTGAACAGCACACTCAAAGAAAAATCCTGCGTAATATTCCTAGGTTATTTCTGAACAGTTCCTTACGTATATTTTATATGGAGGATGAGAAGCGTTATGAAAACAAAGCAGTTGATAGGGATTATCGTGACAGGAGTTGTCATCATAGCAGTGGGAGTGACAGGAATTGTTTCGAATGTAGTTTCAAAGAAGCTTTTGGCAGAGAGTGAAGAAAAAAGTAATGCCGTGTTCAGGCAGATTTTCGATGGGGTGACAAGCGGGGTTGAGCTTCCGGATGAAGAATTTATCGGAGTACTTAATATCGTAGGAGAGATTGGGGCGTCAGGAGGAAGCTCTTATTTCAGATCCGGTTCGGCGTATAATCATGAGTTATACATGAAATATGTAGATGAGATGGAAAAATCAGATTTAAATAAAGGAATCTTTTTGTATGTAAACAGTCCGGGAGGAAGTGTATATGAATCTGATGAGCTTTATCAGAAATTGATGGAGTATAAGGAAGTGACCAAAAGACCGATTTGGGCGTATTTTGCATCACAGGCGTGCTCCGGCGGTTATTATATTTCTATGGCGGCAGATGAAATTCAGGCAAACAGAAATACATGGACAGGTTCGATTGGTGTGATCATTTCTCTGACGAATGTAAAGGGACTTTATGATAAGCTTGGAATCAAAGAAATCGATATCACCAGCGGGAAAAATAAGGCGATGGGTTCTATGGGGTTAGATCTGACAGAGGAGCAGGAGGGTATCCTGCAGAGTCTGGTGGATGAGGCATATGACCAGTTTGTGGGAATCGTGGCAGAAGGAAGAAATATGAGCGAAAGCGAAGTACGAACTTTGGCGGATGGAAGAATTTATTCCGGGAATCAGGCTGTGCAAAATGGCCTGGTAGATGCGATTGCAAATGTGGAGGATACGAAGGCGGCATTTATAGAGAAATTGGAATGTGATAAGGATATTCTTTTCTATGAGCCGGAAAATGATGTAGGGGATTTCTTTAACAGTCTTTTCGGAAAGGTTGAGGAGCTTCTGCCAAAATCAGAAACAGATCTTGCGGATGATATTATGAATCATCAGGGAAATGGGGTGTTGAAATACTATGCAAAATAATGTAGAGGGTATGATGCAAAATGACACTTTGGTTTCGGAAGATCATTTTACTTCCGGTGCGGCAGCTGCTTTTCCGGAGAGCGAACGGGTGTATGCAGGATTTTTTGTGCGGCTGGCTGCATATCTGATTGACTGGATCATTGTGGGGGCTGCACTTTTGGTGATAAAGATTCCGGTGTGGATTTCGTGGATCATGAATGGTACAGGTTTTTTGACACAGGATTTTATTTTCAAATACTCCATCTATGATATGGTAATCTATGTTTTGAAGGTGCTCTATTTTGTGCTCTTGACATATTATTCCGGGGCGACACTTGGGAAGAAGCTGATGAATCTTGAGGTCGTGAGCGAGGAGGACAGAAAGCCGACACTTTTTGAGATTGCTTACAGGGAAAGTGTAGGAAAATTTTTATCCGGTCTGATCATGTCTGTTGGCTATATTATCATTGGTTTAGATAAGAGAAAAAGGGGACTGCATGATCAGCTGGCAGATACCTGTGTGGTATATTGTCATAAAAAGACGGTATATGTGGCGGCTCCCGTGATGACACAGCAAAAGCCGTTCATTTCCACGCAGCTTTCGCCGCAGAATCCACAGGGGGCAAATGTACAGGCACCTTTACAGAATGCGCAGGGTTCGAATATGCCAGGGACTGCAATGCAGGAGGATTGGAAACAGGAGGAGTAGAAACGCAGAAAAGAGGAGTATTATGCATGAAATGAGTTATGTAGTTCGATTTGTGAACATGGCCATAGAAGCTGCGAAGGAAAATAAGGCTGTGAAGGTAAAAAGGCTTTTGGTGTCTGTGGGAGAGATGACAGATGTGCTGCCGGAATATTTAAATCGTTATTACTCCCTCGCAGTCATGGGGACGATCTTAGAGGGCTCTGTTCTGGAAACGAAGGCAGAACCGGTTCGTGTACTGTGTACCTCCTGTGGAAAGGAATATCACCCGGAAAAAGAGAACGGATATGCTTGTCCGGTCTGTCAGGGAAATGCCGGAAAGGTAGTTGCAGGGCGTGACGTTGTCCTGGAACATGTGGAATTAGAGACCGGAGGATAAAGCGTGTGAAGCAATGTCATTTCGATAAGCATTACTTCCTGTAGCTACATTATGGCTTAACTAAATGGCATTGGCATGTGAAGTGTAACGATTTGGCAAAGATTTATAAAGAAATGGATTTTTTAACTTGCTTTTTCTACTTATTTATATATAATAAATATGTTAGGAACTGTCAAAAATTAAAACTTACCATTTTGCGAGCTGAAATGCTTGCACATATGGTGTTTCGGCTCGCAAAATATGTAAGTTATTTTTTGACGGTTCCTCAGGGATAAGGCACGGTGTTCTTAGGGTATTTTGCCCTTTTTCTATTTTATTATTATAGGAAACGCGGGAATACAGGCGTTTCTATATTTACGTATATATAGTGAATGACAAAAAAACAGCGTTGCTTTTGGGAGGGTAACGCAGAAATGAGGTATTATTATGATGGAGATGCCAATTGTGCCATTTTTGATCATTTTTCCAGTGATCATGGCATGTCTGATGTTTGTGGCAAGAGCTGAAAATGTGAGACGGGTGCTTGCATTTTCAGGTGCTGTGGTGATTATGGCAGGCTCAGTGGTGCTGGCGGTTCAGTGGTTCATGAACGGCAGTAAGCTGATGACGCTGTATGTGGAAACAGAGGTTGCTGACCACTGTATTCTGGCAGCAGAAATCCTCTTGATGTGTGTAGTCACATTTTTGAGTTTCAAGTACCGGAAATACTGGGTGTGTCTGCTTTCTATCATTCCGACCTGTGCTATGGTCTGGTATGAGCTTTCCGGTTCGAAGGGATTGGCACCAGAGGATGTTATGGTACGAAGTGATGGAATCGGCTTGCTATCCGGTGTGGTAGGAGAGTACCATATTTACATTGACAGACTTTCTGTTCTGATGTGTCTGATCGTAGGTGTGATTGGCGGTCTGATCGCCATTTATGCCATTGGTTATATGCAGGGATATCATAACCACCATAAGGATGTGGAGGATAGAAGCTACTACTTTATGACGATTCTGTTCCTGTTCCTCGGAGCCATGTTTGGTTTCGTGCTTTCCGAGAGTCTGCTCTGGATTGACTTTTTCTGGGAGCTTACGAGTGTCTGCTCTTTCCTTTTGATTGGTTATACCAGAGAAGAGGAAGCGATTCATAATTCCTTCCGTGCTCTGTGGATGAACCTGTTTGGAGGATGCGCTCTGGCAGTGGGAATCCTTTACTTTGCTTTACAGTATGGCACGGTTTCTTTACATGTTCTTGTGGCTATGGGAGAAGCAAAGGAGTTTGGGGCGGCGACGATTGCTGTAGCACTCATTGCCTTTGCAGCACTGACGAAGGCTGCACAGCTTCCGTTCTCTACATGGCTGATCGGAGCCATGGTAGCACCGACACCGTCTTCTGCACTTCTCCATAGTGCGACGATGGTAAAGGCAGGTATCTATGTGCTGTTCCGTTTATCACCGGCAATGCATGGAACGACGACGGAAGCCATGATTGCTTTCGTGGGCGGTTTTACTTTCCTGGCGACGTCCCTGATGGCGATTGCGCAGAGTGACGGAAAGACAATCCTCGCATTTTCTACGATTTCGAACTTAGGTCTGATGGTAGCGTGTGCCGGCGTGGGACATCCGGAGACCATCTGGGCAGGTGTATTTTTGATGATCTTCCATGCGATTTCGAAATCACTTTTATTCCAGGATGTGGGAGCTACGGAAAACTCCTTACATTCCCGTGATGTAGAGGATATGCATGGTCTGATTTATATTTTACCGAGGCTTGGTATGTTTATGTTCATCGGAATCGCAGGTATGTTTCTGGCACCGTTTGGTATGTTGATTTCCAAGTGGTCTGCGCTCCGTGCGTCCGTCGATGAGCGAAATATTATCTTAGTGCTGTTTATCGTTTTTGGTAGTGCGACGACCTCACTTTACTGGACGAAGTGGATGGGGAAGCTGGTCAGCCATACACATCTTACGGAAGCGAAGATGAATGATGTGACGAAACCGACAGAAACGCTGTCCCTGTCTGTGCATGCAGTTTTGATGGTGCTTTTGTGTATGCTGTTCCCGTTACTTTCTTCGATTTATGTAAATCCGTTGATTAAAGAAATGTTTGGAAAAGCGACGGGCGTGCTTCCGGACAATATACTGGTAGTGTTGGTAGCCATCATTCTTTTAGTATTTGCAGTTCCAATCATTTCTTTCGTATATAGCAGGAAGATGACCTTTAACCGGAAGGGTGCCTATATGAATGGTGTGAATACGGGCGATGACCGTTCCTTCGTGGATTCCTTTGGTGAGAGGAAAACCCTTTGGTTATCCAACCATTATTATAAAGATTTAGTCGGCAGCAGAAAACTGATGAAACCAAGTCAGATCTTTACGGTATCTGTTTTGATTGTAATGTTAGTAATAATTATAGGAGGTGCAATCGTATGAGTATGACAGAAATTATCCTTGTGGTCTGCTATATTTTGTTTGCGCCTTTGCTGGGTGGATTGTTAGATGGAATTGACAGAAAGATATCTGCCAGAATGCAGCGCAGAGTGGGACCGCCACTTTTACAGCCGTTTTACGATGTGGTGAAGTTATTTAGCAAACAGGTCATCATCGTAAGCCGTTCCCAGATTTTTTTCCTGCTTTCTTATTTTGTTCTGATCGTGCTGACCGGGGCAATGTTTTTTGCAGGAACTGATATTTTACTGTGCTTTTTCGTTATGTCAACAGGAGCGACGTTCCTGTACTTTGCAGGAATGGTTACTAGTACCCCGTATTCGACGATGGGAGCGAACCGCGAGCTTTTACAGATGCTTGCTTATGAACCGGCGGTACTTCTTACCTGTGTGGGCTTTTATCTGGCAGAGGGAACTTTTAATGTCAGTGAGATTGCCACATCGAAGTATAGTGCAATCCTGTATCTGCCGGGATTTTTCATCGCATTTGTGTTTATCCTGACGATTAAGATGAGAAAATCGCCATTTGATTTAAGTACCTCGCACCATATGCATCAGGAGCTGGTAAAGGGACTGACGACAGAGATGGGTGCCAGAAACCTGGCTATTTTCCAGGTGACAGAGTGGTATGAAAATGTATTTTTGCTAGGCGTGGTAGGACTTTACATTGTCAACGCAAGCTATTACAGTCTGATTGCTGTAGTGCTCGTGGTGCTTTTCACTTTCTTTTTAGAAATTTTGATTGATAATACGAGTGCACGTGTAAAGTGGGATACGATGCTGAAACTGTCCTGGGGCGTGACGATTTTTACAGCAGGAATCAATCTGATTATTTTAATGATTATTAAGTAGGAAGATTCAGGCTGCTATTTGCAGATGAGACAGTCGTGAGGCGTGACAGACGAATAAAATCTGGCAATATGTTTACAAATAAATATGGTTGCTTTTCTGAATCAAAGGTGCCTGTTTTGGCGATGATTCGGGATGGCGACGGGTGAAAAATAAATGGAGGAAAATATGGCAAATATAAAAAGATCTCCCTGGCTCTTACATTATGATGGTTCGAGCTGTAATGGATGTGATATTGAAGTGCTTGCCTGCCTGACACCGATTTATGATGCGGAGCGGTTCGGTGTGATGAATACGGGTGATCCGATGCAGGCAGATATTTTACTCATTACCGGTGGTATCAATGCACAGAATCAGCCGACGGTAAAGCAGCTCTATGAACAGATGCCGAGGCCGAAGGTAGTGGTGGCTGTGGGCGTATGTGCATGTACCGGTGGTGTATTTAAGGAATGCTATAATATTTTAGGGGGCGCAGATACCACGATTCCTGTGGATATCTATGTACCGGGCTGTGCGGCCAGACCGCAGGCAATCATAGACGGAATCGTAAAGGCAGTTGACCTGTTCCAGAAGCGTCTGGAGGAGCATTATGAAAAGAAGCGCGGACAGGGTGGAAATGAGGTGAGTGCGAATGGCTGAGGTAATTCATCCGGAGGAAATTTTAGAGGAAATTGAGGCGAGTGCTCTTTTAACGAAGGTCATGGAAAAGAAAAAAGATGGCTACAGACTTTCACAGATTTGTGCTGCATATATTGATGAAAAGTATGAGCTTAGTTACTCTTTTGCAGATGATGAAACATACCAATATGTAACGTATCGTCTGGTGATTGATACGGATGTGGAGATTCCGAGCATTACGGAGATCATACCACAGGCACTTTTTTATGAGAATGAAATGAAGGAGCTTTTCGGTGTGAAAATAAAGATGATCAGTCTGGATTATGAGAACCGGTTGTACCGGATCAGGCAGGAAGCTCCGTTAGGACCGAAAAAAGCAGAGAAGGCGGAGTAATCATATGTAAATGGTTCTTGGAACAGCGAAGCTGTGAAAAGTAACCATAATTTTTGTGAGATTGTCATATGGATTGTGACAAGGGAGGTAAAAATGGCAAAGAGAAGTGTGATTCCTTATGGACCACAGCATCCTGTCCTTCCGGAGCCGATACATTTGGATCTGGTCGTAGAGGATGAAAAGGTGGTGGAAGCAATTCCATCGATTGGATTTATCCATCGAGGATTAGAAAGTCTGGTAGATAAAAGAGACTTTAACCAGATGACATATGTAGCAGAGAGAACCTGCGGTATCTGCAGCTTTCAGCATGGTATGGGCTACTGTGAAGCAGTAGAGCACATTTTCGGAATAGAGATTCCGGAAAGAGCGAAGTTTTTACGTACTATCTGGGCAGAACTTGGCCGTATGCACAGTCATCTTCTGTGGTTAGGTCTTCTGGCAGATGGATTTGGTTTTGAAAATTTATTTTATCAATGCTGGCGTATTCGTGAGAAGATTTTAGATATGCAGGAGATGACCTCCGGTGGCAGACTGATTTTTTCCGTGAATACAGTCGGTGGAGTGATCAAGGATATTCCGGCAGATATGCTTCGGACGATTCTTTCTACGATTGATGATGTGGAAGCAGAGCTTAAGGTGGTACAGAGAACCTTTTTAGATGATTATACAGTGCAGTCAAGACTGAAGGGCGTCGGTGTGCTTACGAAGGAGCAGGCACATGATTTAGGCTGTGCCGGACCGTTCGGGCGTGCCAGCGGAATCAATACGGATATGAGAAAGCTTGGCTACGCAGCATATCCGCACATTGATTTCGAGCCAATCATCAGTAATGACGGGGACAGCTATGCGAGATGTGAGTGTCGTATCGGTGAGCTTTTTCAGTCTATGGATATCTTACGTCAGGCGATTGCAAAAATTCCGAATGAAACAGACCTTGCGACACCGGTGAAGGGAAATCCGAACGGAGAATATTTTATGCGGGTGGAGCAGCCGAGAGGCGAGGCGATTTATTATGTAAAGGCAAATGGAAAGCCATATGTAGAGAGATTTCGTATCCGGACTCCTACCTTTGCAAATCTGCCGGGGTTATGTGAAATGCTAAAGAATACAGAGCTTGCGGACATTGGACTTCTGGTACTGACGATCGATCCTTGTATCAGCTGTACAGAAAGGTAAAGGAGGCTAGTGGAACTATGAGTATCATGAGTTTTGCGCCAGTGGCGTTAAAGAATTTGTTTAAAAAGCCTGTTACGACAGGGTATCCGGCTGTTCCGCCAGAGTATCCGGAGAGGAGCCGTGGTCACATAGAGATTAGCATTGATGACTGTATCAGCTGCGGGATGTG
>JAFVAA010000448.1 GCA_017476305.1 Lachnospiraceae bacterium | reverse complement strand
GGAGCGTGTTGAGGTGCATGATGATAAGTCGCTTGATGTCAGACTAAAATATGATGATATTCTGAAAGGCATTATTGAGATCACAGAGGAAAGAGGTGGTAGCGATGGTAAATGAGATGGCGATAGCAAAATATATCCGTCTTTCTTCCGAGGATCTGGATGTGGACGGCGGACAGAAAGAAGAGAGTGTAAGCGTTACGGCACAGAGACAGCTTATCTCTGCTTTTATCAGTGAGCATACGGAGTTTAACGGACTTCCGGTAAAGGAGTTCGTGGATGACGGTTTCAGCGGTACGAACTTTGACCGTCCTGCATTTCAGAGAATGATGGAAGAGGCAAAGCAGGGGAGATTTTCGATCATCATTGTAAAAGACCTTTCAAGATTCGGGCGTGATCATTTGGGTGTAGGTAATTATCTGGAGCGTATTCTTCCGATATTGCAGATACGTCTGATTGCCATAAATGACGGTTACGACAGTGCCAGTCTTGACGGCATGACCGGAGGAATGAGTGTAGCACTTCATAATATCATCAATGCCATGTACAGCAGGGATCTGTCCTCTAAGGTGAAATCTGCACAGAGGACAAGGGCAGAAAGGGGTGAGTACATAGCTTCCATGCCTACATTTGGATATATCAAAGATCCACAGGATAAGCACCATCTGATCATTGATGATGAAGCTGCGGAGATCGTAAGGCTTGTTTTTGAACTTGTGGCGAGCAGAAAGAAGAAAGGCGAGGTTATTGCTTATCTGAACAGTAATGGTATCAGGACACCGGCAGAATATAAGGCGGAACATGGCATAAGGAAACTGTCGTCTTCCTATACGGGAATAAGGATGTGGGACAATGCAAGTATCAATTATATAGTACGGAATGAATGTTATATCGGTGTAACTGTATGGAATAAGTCCGGAGCACAGCGACCGGGAAGCAGAAAACAGATAAAAAAGGATCCGTCTGAATGGATCAGGGTGGAGGGAACCCATGAACCGATCGTATCGAAGGAACTCTTTGACAAGGCGAATGCGGAGATTGCGAAAAATCACAGAAACCGTGGAGAAGTAAGGAAGCCTGTTACAAGAAAACCTTTATTTATCTGTCCTTATTGTAATCATGCCCTTAGAATGACTACGAAAAAGAAGAGTTATGTGTGCCGGGAGGCGGCAAGATCGGGCATAGACGGCTGTAAGACGGTCCGTGTAGACAGGCAGAAGCTTGAAGATACGATTGCGGAGCTTGTAAATACCATGCTTGCTCTGGTGGACGAGCCAAAGGGCGGAAAAGATAGAAAGAGTGGGAAGTATCAAAATCGTGTAATAATTCAGAATAGGATGGAACTTCAAGAAAATGTTGTGACATTAGCAGAGCATGGTGATTCTTTCATGGCAGGTCGAAGCGTTTCGGAAAATGGCGGATATGACATAGAGGAGATTTCAATCCGCCTGAAACAGATAGAGCAGGAGAGAATCCGCATGAAGTCAGAGAAATTGAAGTTACACACTGACTATCGAAGCGACAGACTTTCTAAAGACGAATATCTTTCCGCTTATGAAAAGATCGTGGGGAGACTATCTGTGTTAGATAAGGAGACGGATG
>JAFVAA010000447.1 GCA_017476305.1 Lachnospiraceae bacterium | reverse complement strand
TTTTAAATGGCTTAGTGCTGTTGCAGTTTACACGCATGTGTGAACTGTAACGAAAAAGCCTCCGGAACCATCCTCCGGAGACCTTCTGTACATCATTTCTATCGAATTTAAACTTATTACGGCTTCAAATCTGAAAAGTCAGATACCCCCATTGCCTTTAGCCGTGTTTCAGTAATCCTGATTTTATGGCTCAAAACCTCACTTTTTTCTTTCAAATCCGCTTCAATTTCATAGAGCATTGCCAACTGTTCGAGCAACATATCAATTTTTTCCTTATCTGACATTCCTATTTTCCTCCTTTCCTATCGACAGCAAGCTTTTTCCTATTTTCATCAACTCCATTATACATGATTTTTCAAAGAATACCAATATGAAATTCCAATTAAGGAAAACTCTAATGTGTTACTGTTACCGTTATGCTTCACGCCCAATTTATTCCGTTTCCACCTTCTCCAGCCGAACCACCTGTCCCGCTTTCCCTTCCTCCGTTTTGATATAAAGCTCCTCCGGCAGACCTATGCTTTCAAAAGCAGATTCCGACAAATACCTTTCATTCCCTAATGATCTGGTTGACATGCTGCCCGCAAACGGATGAACCCAGATTTCTTCTCCTTCTTTATCACATAAGTAAAAAATATAAGCCTCCTTCTTTTTTGGCTTTCTCTCATCCTTATACCACACAGATAGATAACTTCCCACCTCGGTAGAAATTAGCTTTACACGCTCCAAAGTAATTTCGGTTCCCGGAATCTGATATTCCTTCTTACCGTCTGCCCGGTACTCTGCTTCTCTTTCCGTACTCTTATCCTCTACCGTCACCTGCAGCTTATCCAGCTTCGCCATCCGGTACTCCAGATTATCCTTTCCTCCATAGAGAAACAGCTCCGGCGTAATCCCTATCTGAAATTTTTTATCCTTTGTCCTTCTTTCCGCACAGAGCATAATCGTAGCTTTTTTCCCATCCCTCTGTTCGCCATTCAGTGCAGTAAGACTTGCGTACTTTTTTTCTGTTTCTTTATCTAAATGCATTTGTACCTGTGCCGGTCTGAGATTTTTTTCCGTACAGTATTCATTGATTTTTTGTTCGCTATCCACTCCAATCTGTAAGTACCGAACTGGATCTTCTGCAATATTCCAGCCACTATATACATAGAGATACTTTTTCGGATCCTTCACTGTCACATTTACCGATACTACGACATAGCGACTGTCACAGAGAACCTCGGAAACCTCACAGTCCAAAACCGAATCCATTTCCTCACTCCGCTTTTCCTCTTTTCCCGTAACCTCCGGCTCACTCTCCAACAGATTCTTCGCTTCCTTAGACAACCCCCTCTCGTCTCCGTAAAATTTAGACATAAAATCCAGACTGAAATACCCCGTTGCCGCATAGACTCCGGTTCCTAGGATAAGCACTGCTAAAAATACAGCGGCGACTGCTCCAAATTTTCCTGCCCCTCTCCTGTATCCTGTTTGCTTTTCTTCCCCTAATATCTGCCCTCTTTTTTTCATATCCTCTCTCTCCTTTACCATCTCTATCATCGTCCGGTTGAAGGCATCTGCCTCTTCCTCCTGATGATAAACGGCATTTAGGAGTTCCTCTGTTTTTCCATTTTCATCCTTCATATCCCTTCGCCTCCAAACCTTTTCGCATCCTCCGGCAAAATTTCTCTTTCGATTTCCATTGCCTTCAGGTAGGTGTCCTGACATAAATCCTCTGCCTTCTCCCTCGTCCCCGTTAAGAAACAGCAGAACCTCAGGAGTTCTTTTCCATATTCATTTATATATTTTTCCATTTCCTCCGCTGTCATGCTGTTCTCCTTTTTCCGGGACATTCAAATTACATAAATTTGAATCCCGTAGTCATACTGTCTGATTAAAAACCTTTCACCGATGAATTTCTTCATTTGCCCCCTCAATTATATCATGTCTTTTGAAATCCATTTGATTACATTTTTTCATATTTATTGCGCACGTTTTCTGCGCATAACACAAATTGCGAAGCAATTTGCATGATGAACGCTTTAGCGTTCAAAAAAAAGACAGACATGTCGTCCTGACCATGTCTGTCCTGGAAACTGTGCAAACTTTCATTTCCTTTTTCTTTTGCCTTTTCATTTACATAGATCTTTATATATGCTCCTCCTCTACAAATCTAAAAAATCAGGAAAAAGCAAACTCCAAAAAATCAAATTTCCCACTTCCCTCATAAGTAAAAATCACTTCCTGCTCTCCCTGTACTGCTGATACCACATTCATAGAAATCTCTGTCCACTCTTTGGATGGATGTAATGCAAACTTTATCCACTCCTGCATTCCCGTATTTCCATCCAGAGTCATCCTTGCGTGTTCCGCTTCCCTTTTGTATGCTATACAGACCTTTAACTCTCCCCTTGGATTTCCTCTGTAAACGATTCCCAGACTATTTACCTCCGATAGATCCCCGGAAGTGCTTTTCCATAAAGCCCCTCACTTGTCATATGTACCTGAGGAATCGAACCATCGTCACGGACACAAATCTTTTCCGCACAGCCCTGCCTGGAAAACATGGTACGATTCGTCTGCCTGTGATAAAAAATGTAGTAGTCCTCCTCGATTTGTTCGATTCCACCATGATTATTTCCACGCAGTCAGATCATGAATATCCGCCGAGTAACATACATAGTGATTCATACAGAACTTCTCCCCGCCAAAGCGGTCATGACTGCCGTATAAATAAAGCCGGTTCCCGAAAACATGAGGCTCACCATCCGGGATATATTCATATAGTGGCAGATATGGATTTTGAATTACCGTGCTTTCCATATTTGACACCCCCACTCCAAAAGAAGGATTTCCTCCCCACTCTCTACTGTTCTTCCGGTCATCAGCTCCCTCGCTGCATCTCCTCTCCACAGAACCTTCTTTTTCTCCCCACTGTAGTTCAAAAGAAAAGTGACCTTCTTTTCATCTGCGGAAACTCCCTCTCTTATGATAACCGGAAAACTTTCTTTCCAGACGGGCACGATTCCCGCAGCATCTGCAGCCATCCTGATCAGATCCGATAAAAGATCAAACGGAACGTCACAGCCGATATAGAAAGCTCTTCCCTCTCCAAACGCATTTTCTGTAACTCCGGAATATTGGTTCCAATACGGATGTTCATACCGGTACAGAGAATCTGCCTTATCTGTGATCAAAAGCTCTGCGACATTTCTCACCGGCTTTCCAGCCAGCATTACATTCTCCGGAGCAGTATGCTCCTGATAAGTCATCCCGAACACATCCGTCAGATGATATGGAAGTGCCTCATGATAGATTTTGATATTTTCATCACATACAAAAGAGCGCATGGAGCTTACGAGGATTCCCCCGTTCTGTACGAAACCACGCAGACACTCTGTCACCTCCTCACCCACTGCATAGAGGACAGGTGTCACTACCATGCGATATCTGTCTATCCGCTCCTTTAGTGCCTCTGCTTCCACTACATCACACTCGATATTTTGTCTGTAAAGAGCTCTGAAATATTCCATCACCACATCATTATATGACCGGCCTGCTGCGAGAGGGAACCACTCTATCGCACTTTTGGCTGTATGGCTGATTACTAAGGCAGTCCTATTTTCCTTAGATAACCCGAAAATCTCCGGTGATACTTTTTTAAATGCCTGTCCGATTTCGCTGACTTCCTCATAAATCCTGTTTTTTAAAAGGTCATGACTTAAAATCCCTTTCCAGTAGGATTCACATGCATTATGAATGGAAGACCAGTGCCAATAGTTCACCCCGCAGGCACCGCTCGCCAGATGGGAAACCGCCTGAAGCTTTAACTGCCCCGGAAACGGCACGGTAGATTTAAATGCCTGTGCCTCTGTTTCTAAAACCATATAGGGCTTATCCTTCAGCACGCGGATACTATCTCCCCCAAAAGCGATTTCCTCCCC
>JAFVAA010000446.1 GCA_017476305.1 Lachnospiraceae bacterium | reverse complement strand
CTCACCCTGTCCAAAATGATTCCTGGTGACTGCAGGTGCATTTTCATAAAACTGCTCTCCATAAACTGCCAGAACCTCCGCATTCTCTGCCTCTAAAAGATCACACCATAAAGAGCAGGTAATCTCCTCCTTCGCATAGGCAGAATCTGCATCCTCCTTTGCCACACACATCAGGCTTCCCTGTTTCGAGGAGCTCTTACTTATGCGGAATTTTTGCTTTTTTGGACCAATCGGATCGTACTCGGTCACATACGCTCCAGCCAGTTCCGCAAAAATCCCCGGCAACACCTCTGATACACATTGATTGTTCGCATCCTTTACCCCGGAACGGTTCGTAAGGACGAAATGCCCCCCGCCGCGTACAAAATCCTCCACCGTTTTTGCCCATGACTCCTCCGTGACAAATAATATCGGTGCAATCACTAGCTTATACTGACTCAGAACAGAACCCTTTTCCCTTTCATTCATCTGATCCAGACTATGTACATCAATCACATCAACTCCCACGCCATTTGCCATAAGCGCATCATGATAAGCCCGTAGCTGCCTGAAATAGTACATTCCATCCACCTGTGGCTGTATCTTAAAGGCATACTCCTCTAAAGGTCCGTATAAAATCGCTGCTTTATTTTTGATCACGGCATTTTCCGGAATATCTAATTCCTTGACCGTTTCGCACAGATTGCAAAACTCTTCAAAACGTCGTCCGGAAATATTATTATGATCAATCAGACCATGCCAGAACATCTCCGCACCGGATTTCGCCGTCCGCCATCTGAAATGCACTACCGCATCTGCCCCATGTGCTACCGCCTGTAAAGAATACCCCTTTAACATCCCCGGCTTCGGTGCCGGTGTCATCGGCATCCAGCTTCCAATCGGTCCGCTAAGCTCCTCCATCACCCAGAAATTCTGTTTTTTGATCCCACGCATCAAATCCAGATGAAAAGCGTGGGAATAAAGCTCCTCCGGATCCTCCGGAATCACCGTCGTCGGATAGTTATCATAAGAAACAAAGTCTAAATTTTCAAACAAATGATAAAAATCCGGTACAAATTCCGGCAGCCATGTATTGGTCGTAATCAAAAAATTCTTTTTTATCTTACGAATGATATCTGCCTGAAAATCCGAATATTCCGTCGTGCTTTCCATCGCATACCGTCCGAAATCCAGCATATACGACGGATTTAACATAATCTGGTTTTCTCCAAACGGCGGCGTGATCTGGGAAAAATCACTGTACTCCCCGCTCCATACATCATTTCCATAGGCCTCGTTTACTTTGTCTATGGTCTTATATTTTTTCTTCAGATATTCCCGAAATTTATCTGCACATACCGGGCAGCAGCAGTGGTTCGCTTCCAGCTCATTATCAATCTGCCAGCCAATGACATTTTTCTTATCCTTAAAATGCGTGACCATTTTTTCAATCATGATTTTCGCCTTTTCCCGAAATACAGGACTGTTCAGGCAGCGATGCCCTCTGATTCCCAAAGACACACGCCTGCCATCCTTTCCCATACGAATGATTTCCGGATATTTTTCAAACATCCAGTTCGGCGGCGTGCAGGTCGGTGTACACAAAATAACATCAATGCCTGCCTTTTCAAACATGGAAACAATCTTATCCAGCCACGCAAAGGAAAACCTTCCCTCCTCCGGCTCCATCCTGCTCCATGCAAACTCTGCCATACGCACCACGCTGACACCTGCCCGCTTCATCGAAGCGACATCCTCTGCCCACATTTTTTCTCCCCAATGCTCCGGATAATAATCTACACCAATTTTCATACCATTCTCCTTTCTACATGTCCCGTATCTGCTTTTTCACTTCCAAAAGTTTGTCTCTCAAAACAGCTGCCTCTTCGAAATTCAAATCTGCTGCCGCCTGATTCATCTTCTTCTGAAGCTGCTTTGCCACCACCTCTAATTCCTTTTTGCTCATGGATTCCATATCTTTTTCAATATCAAAACCGGAAGTCTCCACCTTTTTCGAAATACGCATCACTTCCCTGACTGCTTTTTTAATCGTCTGTGGCGTAATCCCATGCTCTTCATTGTACTTCGTCTGAATGCCGCGTCTGCGGTTCGTCTCATCTATCGCCTTCCGCATGGAATCCGTAATCATATCCGCATACATAATCACACGCCCATCTGCATTTCTCGCAGCGCGCCCTACCGTCTGCACCAGAGAAATTTCCGAACGAAGAAATCCCTCCTTATCCGCATCCAGAATAGCGACAAGCGCAATCTCCGGAATATCCAGGCCCTCTCGTAAAAGATTGATTCCCACCAGTACGTCAAAAACATCCATACGCATATCACGGATGATTTCTGAACGCTCTAAGGTATCAATGTCCGAATGAAGATACTTTACCCGAATCCCCACTTCCTTCATATAAGCAGTCAAATCCTCTGCCATTCTCTTTGTCAATGTCGTTACCAAAACCTTATTTCCCGCTTCTGTCGTTTTTCTAATCTCACCAATCAAATTATCAATCTGCCCCTCTACAGGCTTGACCTCAATCTCCGGATCTAAAAGTCCGGTAGGTCTGATGACCTGCTCCACCCTTAAAAGCTCATGTTCATCCTCATAAACATTTGGCGTCGCTGATACAAAGAGCATTTGATTGATATAGCTTTCAAATTCCGGAAAATTCAACGGTCTGTTATCCAGTGCAGACGGAAGCCTGAAACCATACTCCACCAGGGTTTCCTTTCTGGAACGGTCTCCCGCATACATTCCCCGGATCTGTGGAATCGTCATATGCGATTCATCAATCAGAATCAAAAAATCATCCGGAAAATAATTCAGAAGAGTATTTGGCGTTTCGCCCGGTTTTAATCCGGATAAATGTCTGGAATAATTTTCGATTCCCGAACAAAAACCGGTTTCTCTAAGCATCTCGATATCAAAATTCGTTCGCTCGGAAATCCGCTGTGCCTCTATGAGCTTATCCTCACTTTTAAAATAGCTTACCCGCTCCTCTAACTCCTCCTCAATCGTGTGAATGGCACGCTCCATTGCCTCTGCCTCCACCACATAATGCGAGGCAGGAAAGACCACGATATGCTCTAATTCCGAATGCACCTGTCCGGTCAGCGCATCAATTTCCGTGATTCGATCCACTTCATCCCCGAAAAACTCTACACGAACCGCTTTTTCCGACTCATTGACAGGAAAAATCTCTAACGTATCTCCTCTGGCACGGAAGGTACCACGCTTAAAATCTAAATCACTTCTCGTATACTGAATTTCAACTAACCTTTTGATGACATCGTCCCTGTCCTTTATCATGCCAGGACGCAAATTTACCGTCATATTCTGATAATCTACAGGACTTCCCAAACCATAGATACAGGACACACTGGCAACGATAATGACATCCTTTCTCTCTGTCAGTGCAGCCGTCGCCGAGTGTCTGAGCTTATCAATTTCGTCATTGATAGAAGAATCCTTCTCGATATACGTATCAGAGGATGGCACGTAGGCCTCCGGCTGGTAATAGTCGTAGTAACTTACAAAATACTCGACTGCATTCTCTGGGAACATCTCCTTAAATTCCCCATAAAGCTGTGCCGCCAAGGTCTTATTATGAGCGATCACGAGTGTCGGCTTCTGTAACGCCTGTATGACATTTGCCATCGTGAATGTTTTTCCAGAACCCGTCACCCCTAATAAAGTCTGGAACTGATTGCCCTCCTTAAATCCATCCACAAGTGCTTTGATTGCCTGCGGCTGGTCACCGGTAGGACGGAAAGGTGCCTGTAATTTAAACTCTGCCATAGATAAACCCTCTCTAAATATGATTACTGTCAGCAACGCATCCTAAAGGATGCTATAAAAATTCGTGTAATTTCAAAAAAAATTCGTGTAATTTCCCCTTTTTTTCACAAAAAATCTGCACCAAAATCTCCTTTACACGAATGAAAGTCACAAATCCAATTTTTCAAAACTCCGTAACACCAGATAACACAAGGAATAACAGGGTGTCACCAAGGTCACATAGTCTCGCTTAAAAGCGAGCCATACATCGTCTCAAAAAACGATGAAACGCTTAGATTTTATTATAGCATGAACAACAAAAAAGTACAGAGATAAATGAAAGATTTTCACATAATCTGCACTTTTTTATAGCAAGCCCGACTGCCACTTTACTCATTTTAATCATATTTTTATCTTTTGGATAGTCTGCCGCATTTTCATCATGCTAAAAAACTTCCAAAACATTCCACATAATCATCTTCTGAAAAATCAGTAGCCACTTTTTCCTCTCCCGGCAGCACTTCATCTATGAATGGCTGTAATTCTTCCAGACAGTCCTCTATGATTTCCGCCTTATCTCCATATACATCTATCGTAATGATTTCCTTAGCGTGCCCCATCAGCTTAGATACCGCTTTCGGATTAAAGTCATTCTTTAAAAGCAAGGTACAAAAACTGCTCCGCAAGTCATGCCATCTAATATCCGGAAGATCATTCTCCTTCAGCAATTTCTTAAAATACTTCCAATGAAAATCCTTGCTCCGTGGACAGACCACAAAGAACTGTGCAAAACACAGTTCTTCGTTTGAACAGCAGATATAATCAAAATCCTGAAATACTGACCGTCTGCGTCTGCGGTTCCTTTCATATTTCTTTCGTTCTTCTAAAATAGCTTCAAATACATAATCCGGTAAAGGAACCGTCCGATAGCTGGAGGAAGTCTTCAGACCGATTTCCTGCTTTGCACTGCTTCTGCCCTGCAGATTTTCCTCCTCGCCCTTTGATTTCTTCCCCAACTGTCTCTGTACCGTAAGGGTACGGTTAATATAATCTATATCAGAATACTTTACTCCGTTTATTTCGCTTCTTCTTAATCCTAAAAGTGCAGCAAAAAGTACTTGTATATGGATAGGTGAGTCTTTGCTTGCCTCGATCAGCTTTAACATCTGTTCTACATTCAGCGTTTTCTTTGTATCTATGTTTCTGGTATGATATTTCTCCTTTTTTACCATTTTCGGAAGCGATACATAAGTCGCCGGATTAACAGAAATAATCTTTTTATTCAGGGCATAACGCATGGAAGTATTCATGATCGTTTTGGCGTGTTTTGCCGCAGAGACCGCTTTATTTGCAGTTTCATTATAAAGTTTCTGCACATCACTCCGCTTTAACTCTATCATTCTGATATGACCGATTTCTGCATCAATATATTTCCTTATCACATGACGATAGGTTTCATAGGTGCTGTTCGTTATCTTCGGACGCATTTCTTCCTCCAGCCAGAAGGACAGATAATCTTTTACCCTTACATTCGCATACACCACATAGGTTCCGGCATAAAGCTCTCCCATCGTTTTGTCCCTGTCCGCACTTGCTGCCTTCTTTGTGGAAAAACCGGATTTCTGCTGTGAGATTTCACTTCCATCCATGTAACAGAGTACCACCCGGTAGCCGTATCCGTTTTTTATTTTTGTTACATTGTAAATTTTCCAATCAATATACTTCTGCATAGTCAGATCAAATCTCTTTTCTTCTTCCATGCGAAAACCTCCCTGTTTCCTTTCTGTCATACCGCAAAGGTATCATTCATAAATGCGATGATCTTCTCATTCTCATCCATGACATCACAATAATATTCAAATGTCGTATTTACGGAACTATGCCCCAAAAGTCCGGATATTTTGGCAAGGGATACGCCCTGCTCGATAAGGATTGTCGCAAACATATGACGTAATCCATGTACGGAAATTGCCGGCAGGCTGTTCCTGACACATATTTTCTTTAAAGCAATGTTCATGGCAGAAAGGCTGTGTGTCCTCCCGTTCACCTGACAGCTCACATAGTCCCCATCCATATAATCCTCCTGTAATTTTGACTTATTGATGTCAATGAGGATTTTTCGTTTTTCTAATTCCTCCAAGATAACATCCGGCACCCGCAATGTCCGGAAACTGTTCTGCGTTTTCGGCTCACGCTCTATGACCTGATATTCCTCTATCGTGCAATTTTCTTTTATGATAGGATTAGACACAATCTGCCTGTTTATTTTTACTGTATGCTTTTCCATATCAAAATCAGAAAATTTCAATCCGAGTATCTCTCCTTTTCTAAGCCCGCAGAATAACGCTAAAAGGATTTCTAAATACCAATTATCTTTTGATGCCGCCTTCAAAAAGATTTTTAACTTTTCCTTGCTGAGTATCACGATATTCGGTTTCTTCCTCTTATATGGCTTTGTTTCCGTCACCGGATTTACTCCAATATAGCCATCAATGACTGCCTCCTTCATAACCAGATTCAGGATTTCCCTGCACTTGTTCCCCGCAGAAGCACAGGACTTAGAAGCCTTTTCTAACAGTCCGTCTAAATATTCCACATTGATGTATCTCATTTTGACATCATAATCCACATTCGGCAGGATCAATTGATAAATGACATATGCCCCGACCATCCTTGTAGTTGTTTCTATCCGCTTTGAAAATTCTTCCTCAAACCAATAGACCAGATAATCTTTGAACATGACTTCCTTGTCCATCTTACCGGAAAGCTGTATCTTCCTCTGTGCTGCCTGAAATTCTTCCTCGCACTTATAATAGCTTTCCTCTGCCTCTTCCTGAGTTAAAAACCCGCCTTTCTTTCCGTATCTGACAGTACCATTTTCTGCCAGCTCCTTTGTCCTGTGATACCATGAATATCTTTCATAAAATGCTACGCTCTTTTTCTTCGTCGCCATTACTGTTCACCTCATTCCTCCTGTTCCCCGATCAGCCATTTGTCAAATCCCTCTTTGGGAACCCTGTATAATTTTCCTATCTTTATTACCCGGAAAGGCTTTTGCTCTGCATACACCTCGTCTAAAAAATTGTATGCCTTGCTCCTGCCTATCCCTAACAGCTTTTGAATATCATCTGCATCATAAACTCTTTTTTCCACACACATGATAACCTCCTAATTATTCTAAGTGGCTGTCTGCTATCATCATAGCGATACAGCCGCCCATCGTCCAATGTGCGATTTATTTTTTATCACACTTGACTTTTTCAAAATTTTTATTACGCCTTTTTACTCCCACACTTGCAAATATTGCCTTGTCTATCTTTTGCATAGTCTTTCTTCCTAACTTTCACATATATTTCCCAAGCCTTCTTTTATCAAGTGTCCTGATCTGCTCTAATAGCACAATGGAGTCTTTGAGCAAAACACTTCCTTCTTTTATCCATACATGGGTAGGCATTTTGTTTTTCGGTCTGCTTGTAATAGCAGCAACGATCACCGTTCCATTCTTTTACATTTTCATCAATATTCTCCGCAAATAGCTTTTCAACAGGAAAATCTGTTCTTTCCCAAACATTCTCAGGAATACCAGACAAATCCATCAGATGGTATGTAGCCTTT
>JAFVAA010000445.1 GCA_017476305.1 Lachnospiraceae bacterium | reverse complement strand
TGTCCCCCCATATTCGGAAGCAGGCTGTCCGGTTTTTCCGTCTCTATGATGTTCTGCAGCACCTCTGCTGTCAGAGGCTCGATATATACCTTGTCCGCAATATCCCTGTCCGTCATGATCGTAGCAGGATTGGAGTTTACTAAAATGACCTCCATCCCTTCTTCCTTTAAAGAACGGCACGCCTGTGTTCCTGCATAGTCAAACTCTGCCGCCTGCCCGATGATGATCGGACCGGAGCCAATCACTAATACTCTTTTGATTCCTTCGATTTTTGGCATATTTAACCCTCCATCATCTGAAAAAATGTATCAAACAAAATTTCCGAATCCTTCGGTCCCGCATTTGCCTCCGGATGAAACTGAACGGTTTTAATCGGTTTTCCGATATAGGAAACCCCTTCTACCGTCCGGTCATTTACATTTACAAACCACGGCTTTGCCGTCGTTCCGTCCAAAGAAGCCTCATCCACCACATAGCCATGATTTTGTGATGAAATATAAACCCTGCCGGTCTCTAAATCCTTTACGGGATGATTCGCTCCCCTATGGCCGTATTTCATTTTATAGGTCTTCGCGCCGCCAGCAAGTGCCATGAGCTGATGTCCCAGACAAATCGCAAAAATCGGAATCCCGGACTCGGAAAGCACCTTGACCTGTCCGATGATTTCCGTACACTCTGCCGGATCGCCTGGTCCGTTTGTCAGCATGATGCCATCCGGCTTTTCTTCTATCACCTCACGCGCATCGAAATCACACGGATACACCGTCACCCGGCACCCTCTGTTCAAAAGACAGCGGATGATATTTTTCTTCGTTCCCACATCGATGACCGCTACCTCTTTTTTTACCGGTACCTCCTCCGAGCCTAAATCCCCCGGCACATAAACTGCCTTTTCTTTACGGGACACCTTTTTTACCACGCCCGTAACTCTGTATTCCTTTAGTTTCGGAAGGATTTCCTCTAAATGATAATGCTCATTTGTTGTAATCATCCCGTTCATCGTTCCCTTTTCCCGTAGAATCTTCGTAAGCGCCCTGGTATCAATGCCACTGATTCCGGGAATCTCATATTCCTCTAAAAAATGCTGTAAGGTTTCCTCAGACCGGAAATTACTTGGCATTCTCGCCACCTCTCTTACGATGAACCCATCCGGCCATGCCCTTTCCGACTCCATATCACTACGACATACTCCATAATTTCCTATCAGCGGATAGGTCATGGTCACTGCCTGCCCGGCATAACTCGGATCGGTCAGTACTTCTAAATATCCAGTCATCGAAGTATTAAAGACAATTTCACTGATAATTTCTTTCTCTGCCCCAAAATGCGTTCCTTCAAATACGGTTCCATCCTCCAGTATCAGAAATGCTTTCATCGTTTTCCTTCCTTTCCCCAGCTTATTTACAGTTCAATGTCAAAATCATTTCCGCAGTTTCTGAAAAACTATTCCCACCATCCATACTCAGCTTTTGGATATAATGATGCGCCTCATCCTCTGTCATCCCATTTCGTTCCATTAAAAGCTCTTTACACTTTAAAATGGTTTTCTCCTCCGTTTCCGACCTGGCTTTCGGCTTTCTTTTCTGCCGTTTCTGATACCGCCTGTATTCTACCATCATCATATCAATGGTATGAAAAAGATCCTGCATTTTAAACGGCATAGGCAGGGTAAGCATATCACTGATATCATTCTCCGAAAGCTTTGCCGGAGATGCCAGTAAAAGAAGCTGAAATCCTTTCGGTAAATAATCGTAAATTTCTCTATAATACATATCCGAAAAGCGATAACCCGAAATCACGATCCCGCCGTCCGACCGGTTCACCGCATCCATGATCTGTGCACCACTGTCACAAACAGCATGGATTTCGTAGCCATTTCGCATAAGGAGTTTTCTCAAATTTTTTGCATCTTCTATCCTGGGAAATGCAACTATGATATCTGCCATCAGATACCTCCTACCGTCTTATTGTCGTTTCCTATATCTGCCTCAAATACTGCTCCATTTCCCACCCTGTTACCTGCTTGCAATACGCATCCCACTCCTCATCCTTCGTATGGATCAGATGCTCGGAAATATGCTTTCCGATGGCACGCTGTAAAAAAACATCCTTCTTGAACAGCTTGACCGCCTCATGAAGTGTTCTTGGCAGCTTTTCCGCATCCGCTTCATTCCCCATGCCATCATTCATCGAGACCGGCGGCTCCAGCTTCTGCTTCATTCCCTCTAACCCTGCGCTTAAGCATGCTGCCATCACCAG
>JAFVAA010000444.1 GCA_017476305.1 Lachnospiraceae bacterium | reverse complement strand
TGCTTTATAATCCGCTTTCTTTCTGGAGTCCGGCACCTCCGGATCCGTCGGATCATAGTTTATCCCATTGGCTTTGATGGTTGCGGGCTTTCCATAAGGTCCCGGCTTTGATGAGCTTCCTACATTGATCTTCACCGTCGTTCCTGTAGGAACATAATCATAGAGCCACTTTGCATCGGCTACCGTCATACGGATGCAGCCCGCAGATGCCGGTGAACCAAGCCTGTTAAATTTATAGGATGGAAGTGCATAGTGCGACTGCGTACTTACCGCAATGGCATGAAAATATACATTTCCCACGATGTGTGTACACCATCTCGCGTATATCGTGCGTCCATCCGGTTCATGCATTGGCTTTAGCGTATACCGGACTGCTGCGCCGTTTGAACATACGGAGTAGGTTCCGATCGGAGTAAATGAAGATTTGACATTCAGTGCTGCCGCCCCTGCAACCGTACCGACATCCGCTCCCACGCACACAGTTGCTGATTTGATCGGGATATCGTACTTCTTTGTCTTTGTATCATACAGATAAAACGTAACTACACAGGCAGCACGATTTACTTCGATATACATTTTACTGCCCCCGTTTTTCTTCAGATTCAGAATCTTCGTTAAATCGGTCACTTTTTTATTGTCTTCATAGTAGAACTTATAAGTCGTTCCATTTACTTTTTCATAGTACCAGCCCTGCTTTCCCAGATCTTTTTTGACAATTTTATAGTCCTTCGAAGAAAGCTTTATCCTCTTTCCCCATGCGGTATAGGCGTAGGCATAGACCGTAAAGCTTCCTGTTTTCTCGATCTGTGCATTTACAGAGTATTTCTTATCTACGACAGAACCGGTTCCCACATAGCTCTTCTGTTTTACCAGCTTGCCATTCTTCTGGAGGTAGACCACGAACTGAAGCTTTTTGATATTTCCAGGTACATAGGCACCCGTCAGGATATAGTCACAGGTAACGTCTTTGTTTTTCTTGACCTTGACTTTTCCGCTCTTTGCAGTTAGATTTACGCTTGCTGTCTTTGACAGTGTACTGGTTTTCCCCTTCTTATCAAATATCACGGCTTTGATTTTTAACTTTTCCAAACGATATCCTACGAGTTCATACTTAATATCTGCTTTATAGGTAGAACCGCTTTTCACTCCGACTACTGACACAATCTTTTTCCCGGCACTGCTGTATACCGTAAATGCTGCTTTATTTACTCCATAGGGGCTTTTCGCACCCTTGAGCTGTACGCGGAATGCCTGTTTCTTTTCCAGGGCTGCTGTCTTTTTCGTGACAAGAGAAGTGGCTGCAGACTTTACCTCATAGGTGGCAGTGGTGAGCGTGATACTGTCTGATTTACTGTTTGTCAATACCACCTTTGCATTCCACTTTCCGTATGCTGCCTGTGTCGTAGAAGCAATGTTCACATTTTTCCACTGCACACTGGTGCCTGCAAAATTCTGTGTTTTTCCTACCTGTTCTGCATCGGCTTCGGCCTTCCCCCTCCAAACACAGACAGATACCTTGTTTCCCTTTCCCGGCACCAGGACACCGTTTTTTTCTGTAGAGTTCAGGGAGAAGGTACGCTTCGCAGCGTAGGAATCTCCGGCAATCGAAAGATCCATTTTATTTGAATGAATGGAAAAATCACAATCTACAGGCTCTCCTACCGCCACATCGTCTACCTTTACTGTCACACTGTAAATGGCATAAGCATAGTCTAAATCACTGAGAGCAATGCTTTCTGACAGTGTCTCTGAGGTTCCTTCATAGTCCTTTGTGAATTTTACCTCTCCGGTGGACTTTTCTGCTGCCTCTACCGTTACTTTACTTCCTTCCGCATCCAGTCCGGATACGGTAAAGGTACACTGCCCGTCTTCCCTGGATACGTTGATATCTACTGTTTTATCCGCAGTATTTGTTTCATCTTCACCTTCAGCATCAGCCGGTTTTGCAAAAAAACCGAATGACATGATCAGCATCAGAGAAAGCAACAAACGCAGCAGATTTCTTCGATGATTTCCTTTTTTTTCCATAATGACCTCCATTCGTCTCGTAAAATGTGATAAGTTGTTTTGTGACGTTTCCTAGTTTACGATTATCGCACGGATTGTTTCCTCTGTCAAGACAGGAAAAGAGAAGTTTTTTGACAAAAACTGCACAAAAATTCAGGATTTTGGGGCGGTATTTTTTTTGCTGTTTTTCTTGACTTTCCTAAAATTTTGTGCTATTTTATTTAAGGTTCCGCAAATGCGGGATCACACTGCCGTAGACAGCAGGTGCCGGTAACCCGGCGTAAGCAAGGCCGCCTGCCGAGGAGAGAAAATTCAGCCAGGTCATTTTATATGATATTACGATGAACTCTTTTGTCTGCGCGAAATAGACATGAGAGTTTTTTCTTTACACGATATTTTATTTCCCTTCGTAGATAAGGAACTGTCACGAAATAACTTACAGCATTTTGTGAGCTGAAACCCCTATATGCAAGTGTTTCAGCTCACAGAACGGTAAGTTTTAATTCATGACAGTTCCTAAGACTTACGAGCAGTGACATTATATTATGAGCATCCTGTTTGCTCAGGAAAGGAGATTTTACCATGGCAAAAGTGGAGTTAAAGCAGCCGATCGTAGACGAGATCAGGGAAAAGGCAGAGGGTGCTGCAAGCGTAGTTTTAGTGGATTACCGTGGACTGAATGTAGCACAGGACACAGAGCTTCGTAAGGCACTTAGGGAAGCAGGCTGTGAGTATAAGGTCTATAAGAACACGTTGATGAGACGTGCCTTTGAGGGAACGGATTTTGCACAGTTCGATGAAAAGGGACTTTTGGATGGACCTTCTGCTATCGCTATTTCAAAGGACGATGCTACTGCACCGATCCGAATTTTAAGTAAAACTGCCAAGACTGCTGATTCTTTAGAGTTCAAGGGCGCTGTCGTAGAGGGAGAGTACTATGATTCCGAGGGAGTGAAGGCTCTGGCAAGCATTCCTTCCAGAGAGGAACTTATTTCCAAGCTCCTTGGTTCTTTACAGTCACCTATTACAAATCTTGCCCGTGTTCTTAATCAGATTGCGGAAAAGGGTGACGGTGCCGCAGAGGCATAAAATCAAACATTTTTTAAAAAGTTGTTTGTAAAAAAAGTTTTTCTAAAATATCAAAAGTCGATAGGAAAGAAAAACAGCATTTTTCAGAAATTTCAGTAATTGATATTTTAAACAAAAAGATTTATATGGAGGTAATGAAAATGACTACACAGGAATTTATTGATGCGATCAAAGGAATGACCGTTTTAGAGTTAAATGATTTAGTAAAGGCTTGCGAGGAAGAGTTTGGTGTTTCTGCAGCAGCAGGTGTTGTTGTGGCAGCAGCAGGAGCAGCAGGCGGTGAGGCAGCTGAAGAGAAGGACGAGTTCGATGTTGAATTAACAGAGGTTGGTCCAAACAAGGTTAAGGTTATCTAGGTTGTTCGTGAAGTATCCGGATTAGGACTTAAGGAAGCGAAGGAAGTCGTTGACAATGCACCGAAGATCGTCAAGGAGCAGGTCTCCAAGGCTGAGGCTGACGACCTGAAGGCAAAGCTGGAAGAGCAGGGAGCAAAGGTTACCCTGAAATAATCCGGCCC
>JAFVAA010000443.1 GCA_017476305.1 Lachnospiraceae bacterium | reverse complement strand
GTGCGAAAGTAACCCCTGTGCCGACCATTGATGCCGAGGTATAGAAAAAGGTAGAGGAAGAAGCAAAAAAGCAGGCGGAAGAAAAGAAAATTAGGGAAGAGGAAGAAAAGAAGCAGAGGGAGAGGCAGGAGAAAATCAAAAAAGCAGCCAGGAAAGAGGCAGCAGCAGTTTCAGCAAAGATAAAGCATGCTTTTGATGAGGAAAAAGGTCTTCTATGGCCGGTGACAGGTGAGGTGCTTTTAAAATACAGCATGGATAAAACGGTGTATTTTCAGACACTTGCGCAGTATAAATATAATCCGGGAATTCTCATCCGTGCAGAAGCCGGCACGGAAGTTAAAGCAGCGGCAGACGGAAAAGTGACGGCGGTGAGTGAGGATGATGATCATGGAACTGTGATACAAATGGATTTGGGCAATGATTACATGGTCACGTATGGACAGGTTACAGATGTGAAGGTGAAAGCCGGAGATGAGGTGAAGGAAGGGGATGTGATTGCAAAGGTCAGTGAACCTACAAAATATTTTTCAGAAGAGGGAACACATTTGTATTTTCAGGTAAATCAGGGAAAAAATACTGTAGATCCGATGCTTTTGTTAAGGTAGGTTTATGCCCGTAATCGAAATAAATTCCATCTGCGAATAGTAATGGGTCGGAAACGGAAGTGTTTTAGGTCGTAAATGCGCAGATATTGCGCATTTCGTCTGTGAACAGCAATAAACCGGAATAAAAAATTTCAATTAAATGGCTAAAATTGTTCTAAAATGTAAAATTTTTTGTTATAATAAAAGGTGCATGCTGTCCGATGCTGCGATTTTGGTCTCGCAGTTTAAGGACAAAATGCACCTTATTTTTTAGTATGGGTACTGTGCTGCTACAGTGCGGAAAAGGAGGAGAATATGCGTTATAAAATAGTTGGTGATACGATGCCTGCGGTAGAGGTGATTTTTGACAATGCAGGAGAATCCATGTACACACAGTCCGGTGGAATGGCATGGATGAGCGATGGAATTTCTATGGATACGAATACCCATGGAGGTGTGCTAAAGGGAATTGGCAGGATGTTTGCGGGAGAGTCCCTGTTTATGGCTCACTATACGGCAGAGAGGCCGGGATCGATGATTGCCTTTGCTTCTACAGTGGCAGGAGAGGTGATGCCGGTGAACATAGGAGAGACTGGAGGGCTGATCTGCCAGAAGGGCGCATTTTTATGTGCAGAGCCTGCAGTACAGTTAAATGTCGCTTTTACGAAAAAGTTTTCTGCCGGTCTGTTCGGTGGAGAAGGATTTATTTTACAGGATATTTCCGGACAGGGAATGGTATTTTTAGAAATTGACGGAGATAAGGTGATAAAAGAGCTGGCACCGGGAGAGGTGATCAAGGTTGACACCGGAAATGTGGTGGGCTTTGAAAGATCGGTTTCTTATGAGATTGAAACAGTAAAGGGGCTGAAAAATATTTTCCTCGGCGGTGAGGGACTTTTCTTGACCAAGCTTACCGGACCGGGCAAGGTCATTTTACAGACACAGAACTTTAATGAATTTGCGGGAAGGATTGCGAGGTATATTCCGAGCAAATAGTTGATACCGGTCTAAAGCCGGTGTGAATATTTCCTTTATGGGTATAAAATAGAGGAAAAAACAAGTTTGAAATTTTAAATTGTTTTAAGATAGAAGGTGCATTGGAAATGATGATTTCACGGGAACATGTAAAAAAGATTTTTAAGGAATATACAGACAGGTATGATGCGTCTGACGGGAAAATTAAACTAAAAATCGATCATACATATCGGGTGGCAGAAATTTGCGAAAGGATTGCGAAAAGTCTGGCTCTTTCCGCAGAGGATGCGGATTTGGCGTGGCTGTTAGGAATGCTTCATGATGTGGGCAGATTTGAGCAGCTGAGACGATATGGAACCTTTTCCGATGCACAGTCTATTGACCATGCGCATTTTGGAGTGGAGCTTCTGTATGGAAACGTGGATGCATCCGGATTTTCAGGAGAAAACAGAATGGATTCTGCTGAAAAATCAAAGGAAATGGAGAAGCAGAAAATTTTTTTAGAAGAGTTTGTAAATCTTTCATCCGGGGAAGAAGCCTATCAGGTGATAAAAACTGCCATTTGGAATCATAGTGCGTTTCGGATTGAAGTGGGATTGGATGAAAGGATGGAAATGTTCTGCCATATTTTAAGAGATGCCGATAAGGTGGATATTTTTAAGGTATGTCAGGATACACCGGTAGAGGTGATTTATAATGTGACGACGGAGGAGGTTCGTCATGCCGGGGTGACAGAGGAGGTCATGAAGCAGTTTTTCGAAAAGCATGCGGTTTTACGAAGTGCGAAAAAAACACCGGTGGATCATCTGGTGGGACATGCTGCACTGGCTTTCGAGCTGGTTTATCCGGAGAGCTTAAAGGTGGCAAAAGAGCAGGGGTATTTGCAAAAAATTTTAGCATATCCGTCAGAAAATGAGAAGACGGTAGAGCAGCTCCGGGAGCTTAGAGAGTTTTTGGAGGAATATTTGGAAAATATAGAAGGCTAGACGATTTATGGGATACGATTGTTTCTTAAATAGGGATTTGCTTTTTCGCATTTCTTTAAAACGTTTACTATATATTTGAGAAGAACAAGGAGATAGAAAAATGTTTATAGATAAAAATACGAAATGGAAACGAATTTTTTGGAAAACTGGATTTTGGGTTTGCGCAGGTCTGGTGCTGTGCTGTTTTGGCAGTGGGAGCACCAGCCATGCATCTGTTAAGAATACTTTGGAAAAGCAGGTTGCGAAAAAAACGAAGGAGAAGATTGTAAATACTTACCTGGCAGATTATGATGGAGATGGAACGGAGGAGGCATTCCTTGTCACAAAAAAGAATAGTGATACACAAACACTCTGGTTTTCCGGAAAAAAGCAGATAAAAAAACTGACGGTGTCGAATTTCACCCTGAAGAAAGGAAAGATATGCAAAGTAAGTAAAAAGCAGAAATTATTTGTAATCGAAGGGTGGGGCGGAGGTTCCTGTTCGTGGTCATACTGTCTCTATGTAAAGGCGGGCAAATGCAGGCAGGTCAGGAGGTCAGGTGAGGGACTGACGCATATTTCAGGAAAAGATTTTATAGTTTATCCGAGTGCTTTTGATGCAGTAAAAACCGGAGGTATGAGGGCAGGGCATACATGGAAGCCATACTATATCCGGTGGACAGGAAAGAAATTTTTAAACTATACGGGGAAAGTAATTTCTCAAAAAACATTAAAAAAATATCGTGATGCAGGAACTTATCTGGTGCAGATTAAAAAGGCGGGATACCGCATTGGAAAAATCTATTCCAGAGGGAATGGAATTATAAATATCAACCTGTATAAAAAGGAAAAATTCTCTGTAAATTATGAAAATGTAACGTTAAGAAGAAAAGTAAATAAGGTAGTGCTGGTCACGCATAAGAAGGAGGGGGATATTGTAGAAAAATCAAGCTATGGGGGGACTTATTTTCCGGATGCTTTCCTTTGGGCTCCGCAGTATCTGGGGGCATAGAAATTCGTGCCCCGTGTGGTCGCTATTTGCAGACGGAGCGACCGGAAATCATGTCATCATGTATAAGCCATCCGGGAGAAATATGTTTTTATGCTTGTGTTTTAAATGGGAAAGAGATAAAATTATGGGTATATATTTTTATCTGGCAGGGAAATCATGACAAACCCACATGTCAAATTTTCGAAACCACCATAAATAAAAGTGGGTTTGTTGCCTCCGGCAGATGCACACAAACCGCAAAAACAGCGTTTTGGTGCTGTACAGACTGCCAAAGCACCAAAGGTGCGTTGCGAGTGTGCAGTCCTACCGGAAGAAAATTGAACTTTTAGAGTAAAGAAATAAAGGAGGATTTGGTGTGAGTGCAGTGAAGGAACAGGAAAAGGTGATTGTCATAGATTTTGGCGGTCAGTATAACCAGCTCGTGGCGAGGCGTGTCAGAGAGTGTAATGTATACTGTGAAATTTATTCATATCGGACAGCACCGGATAAAATCAAGGAAATGAATCCGAAGGGAATTATTTTGACCGGGGGACCAAACAGCTGCTATGAAAAGGATTCTCCTACATACAGTCAGGAGCTTTTCGAACTAGGGATTCCGGTTTTGGGACTTTGCTATGGAGCGCAGCTGATGCAGCATATTTTAGGTGGAAAAGTGGAAAAGGCTCCGGTCAGAGAGTATGGGAAAACGGAGGTTTTCGTAAATCCGGATTCGCCGCTTTTTAAGGGAGTGGGAGAACGTATTGCTGATGCCTCGAAAGAAGGTTCTAATGACGGGGTTCCAATCCCAGGGGCTGCTTTTGAAGACCATAAAAGAGATACGAATCACACCATTTGCTGGATGAGTCATTTTGACTATATTAAGGAGCCGGCAGATGGATTTCACATTGTGGCGCATACGGCGGATTGTCCGGTCGCGGCGGCAGAAAATGTGGAGAAAAATCTATATGCAATCCAGTTTCATCCGGAGGTACTGCATACAATGGAAGGAACAAAAATGCTCTATAATTTTGTGCGCGGTGTGTGTGGCTGTGCGGGAACGTGGCGCATGGATTCCTTTGTGGAGCAGACAGTAAAGGATATACGGGAAAAGGTAGGCGATGGAAAGGTTTTATGCGCGCTTTCCGGTGGAGTGGATTCTTCTGTGGCAGCAGTTCTGCTTTCGAAGGCGATAGGAAACCAGCTTACCTGTGTTTTCGTAGACCATGGCCTCCTAAGGAAAAATGAAGGAGATGAAGTCGAGGAAGTCTTTGGACCAAACGGCTCCTATGAGCTGAATTTTATACGGGTAAATGCGCAGGAGCGTTATTATAAAAAATTAGAAGGTGTGAGTGAACCGGAGAAAAAGAGAAAGATAATCGGAGAGGAGTTTATTCGTGTCTTCGAAGAGGAAGCGAAAAAAATCGGAGCAGTGGATTTTCTGGTGCAGGGAACGATTTACCCGGATGTGGTAGAGTCAGGGCTCGGCGGGGAATCTGCCGTGATCAAATCCCACCACAATGTCGGAGGTCTGCCGGATTTCGTGGATTTTAGAGAAATTATTGAACCGCTTAGAGATTTGTTCAAGGATGAGGTGAGAAAAGCCGGTCTGGAGCTGGGGATTCCGGAGCATCTGGTTTTCCGTCAGCCATTCCCGGGACC
>JAFVAA010000442.1 GCA_017476305.1 Lachnospiraceae bacterium | reverse complement strand
TATGCGGATAACTCGTAGCTGATGCCAAAATACTGCTTTAACGCATTGCTGACTGCATCGATACGACCATTACCACTGGCGTCTACTACAGCTTTTTTATCTTTGCTTGTAATAGTCACCTCTGACATAATACCATCTATTTGTTTAAAATGGCACTCCCTGATTTGAAAATAAGGATTAAATTCCACATATTGCTCCATAAAGATGTCGTATACCCACTTTGGAGACAATTCTTTATGTTCTCTGTCGGATACGCGTTTTACGGCATATCCCACTTCTTCACGCATCTTCTCAGGTAAAGAAATGCTAAAGTTATTCTTTAAGATATAGCTGATTCCACCTTTTCCGGACTGACTGTTGATACGAATGACATCGGAATCATAGGTACGTCCCACATCCACAGGATCGATAGGTAAATACGGCACGGTCCAAACATCAGATGCACCAGACTCACGATATGCCATACCTTTGGATATCGCATCCTGATGAGAACCGGAAAATGCGGTAAATACAAGTTCTCCGGCATAAGGCTGACGTTTTGTCACTTCCATTCTGGTTAGTTTCTCGTATTTTTCCTGAATCATGGGCATTCTGGTAAAATCAAGTCCGGGATCCACACCGTAAGAATACATATTCATGGCTAAAGTGACAATATCCACATTTCCGGTACGCTCACCGTTTCCAAACAGCGTGCCCTCTACACGGTCTGCACCTGCAAGTACGCCAAGTTCCGCATCCGCTACTCCGCATCCACGGTCATTGTGAGGATGTAAAGATAATGTCACATGCTCTCTGTATTTTAAGTTCTTTGAAACATACTCTACCTGGGTTGCAAAAACGTGAGGCATGGCGGTCTCTACCGTACCAGGAATATTGATAATCACCCCACGTTTTCCGGAAGGCTGCCATACATCCAAAACAGCATTGCACACCTCTACCGCATACTCTACTTCCGTACCATGGAAGCTCTCCGGACTATATTCAAAGGAAAAATTACCTTCTGTCTCATCTGCCAACTTTAATAAAAGCTTAGCACCTTCCACAGCCAATTCCTTCACTTCTTCTTTGTTCTTTTTAAACACTTGCTGACGCTGTGCCACCGAAGTGGAATTGTACAAATGGATTACCGCATGAGGCGCACCCTTTACAGCCTCAAACGTCTTACGAATAATGTGTTCTCTAGCTTGGGTCAAAACCTGAACCGTCACATCATCCGGAATCATATTACGTTCAATCAAAGCACGCATGAAACGGAATTCCGTATCACTAGCAGCCGGGAATCCCACTTCAATTTCTTTAAAGCCGATATCTACCAGCAATTTAAAGAATTCAATCTTTTCTTCCAAACCCATGGGCTCAATCAATGCCTGATTTCCATCACGCAAATCCACAGAGCACCAAATAGGTGGCTTCTCGATATAATCTTTCTTTACCCAATCATACTCCTGTACAGGAGGCAAAAAATACTGTCTAGTATACTTCTCCGCGTTCTTCATAGGTCATCTCCATAATATTTATCAATTCGCTTGATATATTTTATGTTATCCTATCACGTTAATGCGGTGATGTAAATGATATATTTTATGCAATTTGATTGATTTATTTTAATTCTCTAATAATTTGTTCCTTGGTACCCTCTGATAAAACAATATGAACCAAAATGGTATTCTCATTTGCAGAAAAATCAGGATACTGCCCGGTTTCGTTTAGTGTGGCCTGAATGGAATCCGGATCATAAATAGCTTTCTGGTCATCTGTATTCATATAGAGTGCAAACAAAACCGTATCCTCTCCCGGTCGTATCTTCACTTTTTTCCGCTGGGAAAAGGCAGATTCAAAGTCCACCGTAGGAAACTTACCGGAAAAGAAGGTCTGAATCGGTGCGTCAAAATCCTTCACATCATATCGCTTGGGCAAAGCAATATTCCATGCGATGCTGGAACACAGCCCCTCTTCGTCTCTTGGCGCAGTGCAGTCCAGCACAAACTCTCCATAACGGTTAAAATCCGTCAAATCACTGCAAACGGTTACCCGGTCAAAGGAATGCACATTTCCTTCATACACTTCTTCGTAAAGTAAAAAGCTGTTACTCATCTCCCCTATATGATAGGTCATGCGGTCCTGACGGTGCTCCTCTGTATGCACCACACTACCATCAAGGCGGATAAAGCTATCTGTCACATTGGTAATAGTATCGTATAACAAACGACCAAGAAGCAGGCAAACCAAAAGAAACCAAAAGCTAAAGATTACAATCGTATGCGCTTTCACGGACTTATCACTTTTTGGATACCGGTCACCTGCAGTATACATATTCAATTGATCTTTTTCATTCTTATTTTCATTCTTCTTCATAACTTAATATATAATTATAGCAAAATTTCAAAAAAAAATCCCGAAGCAGGGTGTCTCCAACCTGTTTCGGGACTCTAAGTATGAAAATGAAAAATGAAAATTGAAAATAAACTAACCTTCGATACGTTCTGTAATAAACTCTTCTACCTGATCCTTGGGAATGGACAAGGAGAAGGCCAACTCGCCATAAAGACTTTCTTTTGCCAGGTGCATATACTTCTCGTCAGAGCTGGTAGCTTTCTTGCCCTGCTCATAACGCTTTTCCATACGTCCGTGCAGTGTTTTGATCACACGAACCCAGGAAGTACAATCTCCGGTGCGAATTGCTTCTTTGTATGCGTCTTCACGGTGCTTCTCATCCGTAATCTCTAATGGACGAATATCCACAATACTATCAATAAGCGCATTGGACTCTTCCTGAGATAAAATAGGACGCATTACAACTTTATCATTGTCAACAGGGGTAAATACTCTGCTTCCTTTTTGGTAAACGGGCACAAGGGTATAGTAATCTCTCTCAGTAGAAGAATCTCCAAAAGACATAGGACCAATGGATTCTACTCTGCACACACCAGCATTACCGTACACAATATAATCGTTTACTTGGAACATCAAATTACCTCCTTTTTCAATTGCAACAGAACATCTTTATTATATCATTTTGGAGGCATTTTTGTGGCACTAAATTTGCAAAAAATAACACTATTTTGCGCAAACATAGGTACGATAAGGCATATATTGTATGTATTATACTATATATATGCAATATATTGATATAGTTCCGTAATAGGTGGAACCAATCTCTTTTATCCAAAAAACGGAGCCAAAAAGGCTCCGTTTGAAAAGACTTTATTCTGCGTCCCGATCGTAATAATACACCGGAATGGCATGTACATGAAACCGCAAATTTGGTCTGCTACCTACACAAGTTGCCAAAGTTAAAATTCTGGAATGGCTTGTCACAGGTAATTCCCTTACGTGGTTTCCATCCCGTTCCACAAGTCCGTTTCCTTCCAATTCTGTAATCATTTGAATATAACGTTCTCTTACTTCCGGTCTTGAAAAGTCATAACAAGCAAGTAAATGTCTATCATCAAAGGAATGCACAGAAAATACTTCGTATACATATCCTCTTTCAGGGGTTTCCACAAGGAAATAGGGATGATCCGTAAAGAAGCTTTCGCTTTCATAACGATGCAATGCACCAAACATGGTGCCGTTTTTCATATTATGTGCATATAACACCGTATGGAAATCCGAGAAATCCTTTGCGTTGATTCTCTCTGAGTACACACAACCCGGATATCCTGCCGAGCCATCTGCGTTATGGTCCAAATAATAGTAATCATCCTCAGGGTGCTGGTACACCGGATAATCCACTACAGTATCCGGAATGGTAATATAGGCATACACATCCGGATTTTCTTCTTGCAGGCTCTCAAAATCTACCGGTGTATAGGTGAAATTTTCGCCAAAGAGTTTCTTCCAAAACGCCGCATCCGTTTGACCTGTTACATTTTCTGCCGGCTCCAAAGACGTATATGTCAAATCTTCGTAACGTTTCTCGTAAATCGCATCCAGGTCGATTTCCTCTTGCTGGCTGGTGGTGCTGATAACTTCTTCCGCGGATTCTTCCGATGCGGTAAAAGGATTCTCTCCCGCACTCTTTTCTTCGCATCCCGTAAGAAATACCAACGCCAAACATGTAATTATGAAAACTCGTCTACGCAAAGTCCCAATCATACTTAATCTTATCCTGTACTGAAATATCTTTTCCTATCTGTACCTCTACAATTT
>JAFVAA010000441.1 GCA_017476305.1 Lachnospiraceae bacterium | reverse complement strand
GAAGGGAATGTACTATCAGCTGTATACAGGAAATCAGGTGACGTCATAAGAAAAAACCGAAAAATTGTTTTGACAAATTCGTGACATGTGTTATAATAAATTTTAAAGAGTATGGGGATGGATTCGAGAAAGATAAAGAAAATGAAGGAGGTATTATGTTATTAAACACTTATGAAAAGGTGACGGAGTTATTTCAAGGGGGAAACGGGTATATGAGTGCTGCGGAGCTTCGTGCGGCGAAAGTCACGACGGTTCAAATCAAGGAGTTAGTGGATAAGGGCGTGATTGAAAAAATTTCTCACGGTTACTATTGGCTGATCAATGAAAAAAAGGGAAAGGTGGAAAACTATGAGATGCTAGAGACCTGCCTGGTCAATCACAGGGCTGTGATCTGTGCGGATAGTGCCTGCTATTATCATGGTCTGATAAAGGAAAAACCGAAAAAGCTTTCTGTGGCGACGTTAAAAACGGATCGCTCGAAAATGCAACTGAATTTTCCAATCACCAGACATTATTTTTCCGATTTAGCTTTTGAGCAGGATCTGGAGGAGGGTGAGATTGCAGGGGGAAAGATTCGGGTATACAGCTTAGCGAGAAGTGTGTGTGATGCGATTCGATTTCGTAATGATATTGGAAAGGCAGTGGTCGATGAGATCGTCAAAAATTTCATGAAGCTTGAGAATAAGGAACTGGAGCGACTTCTTGCCTATGCAGATGCTATGCGTGTTGGGAAGATTGTCAGAACGAGGTTAGAAGAGAGTAGTAAATAAGAAGAAGGCTGTTACAATCTGTTTTTCGAATACTTTTTGTGACAGCTTTTTCTTTGGAACGGATGGAACGTTTTTTGTGAAACGGTTCGAAGCATAAATGGAAAGGATGAAGAAAAAATGAGTGAAGTATATGAAAAATTGATGAAATGTTATGATTGCTTTCAGGAGAAGATTGATTTTACACCGGAGATTGCACTGGTACTTGGTTCGGGGCTTGGAGATTTCGCATCGGATATCCGGGTGGAGGCAGAGCTTGATTATTCGGAAATCGAGGGCTTTCCGGTTTCAACAGTACCGGGGCATGAGGGAAAGTACATTTTTGGGTATATTGATGAGGTCAAGGTGGTCTGCATGAAGGGCAGGGTTCACTACTACGAAGGCTATCCGATTACGGATGTGGTACTTCCTATCCGGCTCATGAAGCTTATGGGTGCGAAGGTCTTGTTCCTGACGAATGCCTCTGGCGGCATCAATGGGGAGTTTCATGCGGGGGATTTTATGCTTATAAAGGATCAGATCTCCTGCTTTGCACCATCACCGCTCATCGGTCCGAACATAGATGAACTGGGCGCCAGATTTCCGGATATGAGTGAGATATATGATAAGGATCTGAGAAATGTGATCAAACGGACGGCGATGCAGTTGGACATTCCCCTACAGGAGGGGGTTTATATCCAGCTTACCGGACCGAATTATGAATCACCTGCGGAAATCAGGATGTGCAGGACACTTGGGGCAGATGCCGTGGGGATGAGTACGGCTTGCGAGACATTGGCTGCGAACCATATGAAGATGAAAATCTGTGG
>JAFVAA010000440.1 GCA_017476305.1 Lachnospiraceae bacterium | reverse complement strand
CTGGATGCTCGGATGAAGGGCTGATCGGAAAGAAACTGGTAGGTGTCCTTCCTGACTATGCCGGGATATGGTCGCTTGCGAAGAATACGGAAGGAGTTGCAACCGTCAGAATCAAGGCAGACTTTCTTTATGAGAACCTGTTTGCGACAAAATCAGGGAATGGCTGGTACCTGATCGTCAGTGAGAGCGATTGGGAATTATATAAAAGTTCCTATATACAGTTAATTGTGACCGTATTGCTTTCCATTGCTCTTTTTTCGGTTGTCATCATTTTATATATGATCGCGGTCAAAAATCAGAAGCAGGCAGAAAAAGCCCTTGCATCGAAAGAGGATTTTTTAAGGGGGATCACAGGTGAACTTGGAACTCCCCTTGCCAGGATTTTAGAGAGCTCCGGCAGGGAGAATATAGAAAACATAAATGATTACTCTGTAGAGATGGCACGGATCCATGTAGCAGGGGAGAAACTGTCAGAAATGATCGGGCAGATCATTTCGTACTCCGGCATCGTACAGACAGAAAGCAGGGAGAAAGAGCAGGGGAAAAAGAAAAAAAGCAGGGGAATGAACAAACGGTTCCGTACCATGATCCTGGCATTCATGATACTTGTCATGCTTATCAGCCTGTATACGAATGTTTCCGTGACTTATAAGTGGGGGAATGTTCTGATGCAGAAACAGGCGGAAAAGTATGAGTTTGAGCTTTCGGAATGGATCAATACCCAGAAAAGTATCCTTGATATGTTTGTCAGCACGATTTCCACAAATCCGGAGATGCTTGATGATTATCAGGGAACCGTGGATTATCTGAACCGCATCACCCTGCAGTATCCGGAAATATCCGTATCCTATATGACGAACCCGAAACTGGAACACACGGTATACATGAATAATGGGTGGGAACCGGATCCGGACTGGCATGTAGAGGAGAGGCAGTGGTATGTGGATCTGATGGCATCGGAGGAGGACTGGCTCATTTCCATGCCATACTATGATGAGCAGACCGGGGGCTACTGTGTGACGTTTGCGGAAAAAGTTTATGACCATAGTACGGGAAAATTTCTTGGGAATTTCGGGATCGACTTTTTTATGGATAAGCTGGTGGATATCCTTGGTGACAGTTATTCCGACCAGGGCTATGCTTTTCTGGTGGATACGGAGGGAGATATCATCAACCATCCCTATGGAAGCTACCAGATGTCACAGGATGGCAAGACCAATGTATCTGCCCTTGCATATGGTGCGGCAAAGGCAGATGGGGAGAGCACGCAGATCATCCGTGATTACGACGGGACACGGAAGATCCTGACTGCCATCAGGAATGATGCCTCCAAATTCTCGGTCTATGTGGTTTCCGGAGTATGGACGATATATGGAAAAGTCGTGGTCTACTGCCTGATCTGCCTGGCAGCATTTCTTGTGTGCATCATTCTGGTGTACAGGCTCCTTACCGGGCTTATGCGTTTTCAGGATGAGACGAACCGCCAGATGAAGGAGGCAGCAGACACCGCCATCGCTGCAGGCAGGGCAAAGAGCCAGTTTTTGGCACAGATGTCCCACGAGATCCGCACACCGATCAATGCGGTTCTCGGGATGAACGAGATGATCCTGCGGGAATCGGATGATAAGGGGATATTAGAATATGCAGAAAATATCCAGTCCGCAGGGAAGAACCTGCTTTCCATCATAAATACGATCCTTGATTTTTCCAAGATAGAGGATGGCAAGATGGAGATCATACCAGTGAATTATGATGTCGCCTCCGTGATCAACAACCTTGTCAATTCCATTATGGACAGGGCAAAGGCGAAATCGCTTGAATTTTTGGTGGATATTGATGAAAAGATACCGTATATGCTATTTGGGGACGATGTGCGGATCACGCAGGTAATCATGAACCTTTTGACCAATGCGGTGAAGTACACGGAAGAAGGAAAGGTCACATTATCCATACAGGAGAAGGAAAGGGATGCAGATTCTGTTATTCTGGAAGTGAAGGTATCGGACACCGGTATCGGGATCAGGGAAGAGGATATGGGAAAACTTTTTGAATCCTTTGAGCGTCTGGAAGAAATGCGTAACCGGAATATTGAAGGGACAGGGCTTGGCATGTCCATTGTGACAAAACTGCTGTCCATGATGGGGAGTGAGCTTCATGTAGACAGTATATATGGCAGGGGCTCTGAATTTTCTTTCTGCCTGAAACAAAGGATCGTAGACAGACAGCCGATTGGCGACTATATGGGGCGGCTGGAAAGAAGCAGGGAGCAGGAAAAAAGCACGGTACACTTATATGCACCGGAGGCCAGAGTCCTTGTGGTGGATGATAATGATATGAACCGCAAGGTAGCAAAAAGTCTGATGAAGTTATATGGAATTGTTCCGGACCTGGCAGATTCCGGTGAAGAGGCAATCCGTATGATCAGCGAAAAGTTTTATCATATCGTTTTTTTGGATCACATGATGCCGAAAATGGATGGGATAGAGACACTTCACAGATTGAAAGAAGAGGGGAAGGTAAAGGAAGGCATGACGGTGATCGCACTTACGGCAAATGCAGTGGTGGGGGCGAAGGACCGGTACATGAAAGAGGGATTTGATGACTACCTTTCCAAACCAATCGAAACAGATCGTTTAGAGGAAAAGCTTTCAAGACATCTACCTGAAGAAATGGTCATATGGGTAAGCACAGACCAAAAGGATATCCGGAAGGACGAAGAACCGGATAAACTTGCGGGAAACGGGGAGGAAGATGGAATCATGGAATTTGCACCGCTTGAAAGTGGGGATGTCATGGAGTATGAGCCGGATGAACATGATGGGATCATGGAATTTGAACCGGATGAAGATCTTGACGGCAGTGCAGATTCAGATAAGGGGATCCTTTATGCACTGAAAGGCAGGCTGGGCTTGGACACGGAAACCGCCCTGAATTATTGCGGTGGAGAATATTCCTTATACAAAGAACTACTGACAGATTTTACATTGACCTTTCAGACAAGAAAAACAGAATTGGACGGCTGCTATGAAAAAGGGGACTGGCACGAATTTGAAGTAAAAATCCATGCCCTGAAAAGTACATCGAAGACCATAGGGGCGATGGAACTTTCCGAAAAAGCACTCTCCCTTGAACAAGCAGCGGAAAGGGAAGAAGCGGACTTTATCAGGGATAATTATCCCGGATTTGCGTCGGAATACCAGAAAATGGTACAGGCGATAGCAGAAATAACGGAAAACGAGTAATAGGAGAAAAGGAGAAAAACAATGGCAGACTGGGTAATTGTGGTGGATGACGATGAGACGAACCTAAAAATGGCGGGGCACATCCTCAGCCGTGCACACATGCGTGTAACAGCCATGAAATCAGGAGAGGCGCTGATCGATTATATCAGGGAAAAAGAAGTACCCGATCTGATCCTTCTTGATGTAAAGATGCCAGGGATGGATGGGTTTGAAACCCTTACCGAACTTCGCAGATTGGAAAAAGGAAAGACTGTTCCGGTCATTTTCCTGACTGCCGATGGAAAAGAAGGAACAGAGGCAAGGGGGCTTACCCTGGGAGCCATGGATTTTATCAAAAAACCTTTTGTGCCGGAGGTGCTGACCGTAAGGGTACGTCATATGATCGACCTTGACCATCTTCAGAGGAACCTTGAAAATGAGGTGGATAAGAAAGCAAAGGAAAATGAGCGGCTCTTTATGCAGGTCGTATCATCCCTAGCATCTGCGATTGATGCAAAGGATACCTATACGAATGGACACTCCGGCCGTGTGGCGGAGTATTCCAGAGAAATAGCAAAACGGGCCGGCTATGAAGAAAAAGGGCTGGAGGACATCTATATGATGGGGCTTCTTCACGATGTCGGAAAAATCGGCATTCCGGATGCGGTGATCAACAAGCCTGCCAGGCTGACGGACGAGGAATATGACATCATCAAGAACCACCCGGTCCTGGGGGCAAGGATCCTTGGGAATATCAAGGCGATGCCAAAACTTGTAAACGGCGCCAGATGGCACCATGAACGCTATGACGGCAAAGGATACCCGGACGGGCTTTCCGGCGAGGAAATCCCGGAG
>JAFVAA010000439.1 GCA_017476305.1 Lachnospiraceae bacterium | reverse complement strand
TCATAAATGATGAAAATAAAAAATCAAAAAAGGGAAACGCTTCAGAATGGAGGAGATTATGAAAGAATTTAAGTATGTGATTACAGATGAGGTAGGAATCCACGCACGTCCGGCAGGGAATCTGGCAAAGCTTTGTAAGGGTTTTTCTTCTAAGGTGACGATTGCTGCAAATGGGAAGAGTGCAGAGGCTACAAAGCTCATGGCAGTGATGGGCCTGGGTGCGAAGAAGGATACGGAAATTACTCTTACGGTAGAAGGGGATGACGAGGAAACGGCAGCAGCCGAGGTAGAGGCATTTCTGAAAGAAAATCTGTAAATACAGAGGTGTATGTCGGGAAACAGGCAAAGGGGTTCCTGCAGGAGAAGGGAGGGCTTATGGAAAGGTTTACAGGAAAAACGATTTTTGGGCAGGTTGCCATTGGAAAAATCCTTTTTTATTCAAAAGAAAAGCAGCAGGTAACCAGAAAGAAAATAGAGGATACCGAGGCTGAGATTAAAAAATATGAGGATGCGAAGGAAAAGGCGATTGAGGAGCTGGGAAACCTGTATGAGAAGGCTTTAAAGGAAGTTGGCGAGGTGAATGCGCAGATTTTCGAAGTGCATCAGATGATGTTAGAGGATGAGGATTATAATGATTCTGTACACAATCTGATTTCTGCGCAGGGAGTCAATGCGGATTATGCTGTAGCGGTGACCGGAGATAATTTCTCGAAGATGTTTGCGGAAATGGAGGATGAGTATTTTAAAGCGCGAAGTGTGGATGTAAAGGATATCAGTGAGCGTGTCATCCGAATTTTAAGCGGCGAAATGGATATGGGAAATTTAGAGGAGTCCGTAATCGTGGTGGCGAATGATCTGGCACCGAGCGAAACCGTGCAGCTTGACAAGGAAAAACTTCTCGGCTTCGTGACAGAGCTTGGCTCTTCGAATTCCCATACAGCGATTTTAGCGAGGACGATGAATATTCCAGCTATGATCGGGGTGAAAATCAGCGAAGAATGGAATGGGAAAACAGGAATTATCGATGGGGCAAATGCTGAATTTATCGTCGATCCGGATGAGGCGACTTTGGAAAAATACAGGGCGCTTTTGAAGGAGGAGGAAAAGGCAAGGGAGCTTTTAGAGCAGCTAAAGGGAAAGGACAGTGTGACCACAGGTGGAAAACACATTAAGCTCTATGCAAACATTGGAAATGTATCTGACCTTGCCAGTGTGATTTCAGGCGGGGCACAGGGAATCGGACTTTTCCGGAGTGAATTTTTATATCTGGAAAGTGATGATTTTCCGTCCGAGGAGGTACAGTTTGCGAAATATAAGCAGGTAGCGGAGACGATGGGCGAGAAAAAGGTCATCATCCGTACCCTTGATATCGGGGCAGATAAGCAGGTGGATTATTTTGGTCTCCCGAAGGAGGATAATCCGGCGATGGGCTATCGTGCCATCCGTATCTGCTTAAAGCAGCCGGATATATTTAAAACACAGCTTCGGGCACTGTTCCGGGCAAGTGCGTTTGGAAATATTGCCATCATGTATCCGATGATCATTTCGGTGGATGAGGTTTTAAAAATCAAGGAGATTGCAGAGTCGGTAAAGAAGGAGTTAGAGGAGGAAGGGATTCCTTATGGGGAGGTAGAGCAGGGAATCATGATTGAAACTCCTGCTGCTGCTGTCATCAGCGACCTTTTGGCACCGCATGTGGATTTCTTTAGTGTCGGGACGAATGATCTGACACAGTACACTTTGGCGATTGACAGGCAGAATGCGAAGCTGGAGGATTTCTGTGATACCCACCATGAAGCAATTCTGCGCCTGATTGGGATGGTCATAGAAAATGCGCATAAAAATGGAATCTGGGCAGGAGTGTGCGGGGAGCTTGGAGCTGATACCACGATTACAAAAAGACTGATCGATATGGGAATTGATGAGCTTTCTGTATCACCATCCATGCTGTTAAGAGTAAAGAAGGCGATTCGAGAAGCCTGAATTTTGGATACTGTTCATCGTCAAGCCACGCACTTGCTGCGTGGCTATGACCTAATAAACTACAGTAGCCAAGGCGCATCGGAACGTTAATTGGCGTAGCCTTTCGATGCGCCGTTGCAATTCGGCACATCAGTAAGATTTAAGAAATGTAGAGTTGACAAGGTGCTGAATTGTAACGAATTTGGCAGCTGATAGCTAAAGATGTCGCAGAACTCTCTTTCAAAAAAAGAATATTTATGATAAAATAGTTCCGATAACTTTTGTCGGGGCTGTTTTTGCTTTTGCCTGAAGGACTATAGTTAGTTTTTTCAGCTATTTCGACTGTGGGGAGTGACAGACTATAACCCTGTATGGGAATCCTATTATAGTTTGCCCTGTTTTTGCATATAATAGCAGAGAGTAGACAGGTATAAAAAGTGAAAAAATATAATCGTGGCTGTGGCAGAAAAAGATTGAATGAGGGAATTTTAAAATACGGGAGGATAGTTTTATGTATCAGTTACTTTTAAATTACATAACACCGGGGCAGGTGGCTGTCATGGGGGTGCTTTTTGGCTTCTTGGTTACGTTTTTAGCCCTAAGGTTTCCATTTTCTTTTCTTCCAAAGGATCAGGGAAGGTTATATGCTGTGGATGGTTCGAAATCGAAGGGGAAGATTCGTGGTGTAGGGTTAGTGCTTACCGTTATGTTTATCATAAGTACACTTTTATTCCTGCCATTTGACAGGGAGTATATCGTATACTGTATTCTGCTTTTTGCGATGATGCTTAGCGGATATTTAGACGATGCGGCAAAAAATCCCTGGAGTGATTATAAAAAGGGTGCGATTGATTTGGTTTTAGCACTGCTTACGATGTGGAATTTTTTGAATTATAATGGAACGACGATTCAGTTCTTTTCTTATCAGATAGAGCTTCCGACACCGGTTTATTTTATTTTAGGCGTGGTGCTTATCTGGGTTTCCATCAATGTAACGAACTGCTCCGATGGAGTGGACGGACTCTGTGCAAGTCTGTGCTGTGTCGCATTTACTTCGTTTGCGATGCTGTTTTCGGGCAGCTTAGGAAGCTATGGTGCTTCTTGTCTGGTTTTGGTGTCTATTCTTCTGGCATATTTGTGCTTCAACTCGAAGCCGAGCAGTATGCTGATGGGGGATGCAGGCTCCAGGGCGTTAGGCTTTTATCTGGCAGTGATTGCGATGAAGACCGGACATCCGTTTATTTTCCTTTTGCTGGCAGCAGTCATCATCGTGGATGGTGGTATTGGACTGGTGAAAATTTTTCTGCTGCGGTTTTTTAAAATTTCGATTTTAAAGCATACGAGGACACCGCTTCACGATCATGCGAGAAAAGGGAGAGGGTGGTCTGATACACAGGTGGTCTTTCGCTTTTCTATCATGCAGATTTTATGTGCGATGGTGGCGTATTTTCTTTTGTAGGAGGTACGAAACAGGAATTGATTGAGGAGAAGACAGATGAGTGAAAAAGTTTGGTCTGAGGATGCCTGGAATGACTATCTTTATTGGCAATCTAAGGACAAAAAACTTTGAAAAGATAAATCAGCTGATTAAGGATATTGAGCGAAATATAAATTTTTTTGTTCAAAAAATCGATATGTGAAATGGTGAATTGTATACGGAAATGGTTAGGTGAAATGGTGGCTATGCAGTAGGGATGTCTGGAAAAGGGTATTAATGGGGCAAATGTGGCTTGATGGCTGTGTTTGCCTAAATTTTGTATTCCTTTTATTTGAAAAGTATGTTACTATATTTATGTTGATATCAGATGTTTTTTGAAAGGACTTATATGCATGAAAGATAATAAGGATTTACTTCGTGTTGGAAAATATAATGTAGATTATAATGGTATTTTAGGAATTGATTTGGGTGAATTAGAGATATTTCGTTCTTAAGGTCTGCCTGCGCAAATGTTAAAACGTAAACATTATAAATGTTTAAAGTACATAGATTATATTCCTGATATCATAAGCGATCCAGATTATATCGGTATAAATCCTAATGAAAATGATATTAGTATAGAAATGATTAAAAGGTATTCTGATAATGTGTTGGTTGGAATTAAACTTGATTCTGATGGGGAATATTTATATGTGTCAACGATGCATGATATTCAGGAATCTAAAATTTCAAGACGTTTATTCAGTGGAAGAATAAAGGATAGGTGGAAAAGTTCAAGGATAAATTAAGAAAAAATCAAACAAATGTTCTTGTGATTTTCTTGTAATCTGATGGAAAATTTAGTATAATGGTTATGGGTAACGTGTTCAAGGTGTGGTTAATCTCCCTTTAGTAGTATCAGAAGGGAGGTGGTGCGGGTGACGTTTAGTTTTGAAGATATGATGTATTTCGGAATGTTCATCTTTTCATTGCTTACCTACATAGATAGGAAAAATAAACACAAATAAAAATCAGCCTACCTTGACTTTGCCGAGCGAGATAGGCTGAAATCTAGTCAATCTTGGGAGACAAACCACAACCTTGTGGACGTTGCCCTTTCTTTGATTATATGATGTTTGATGGAAAATGTCAACTATGGATTTTTGAAGATATTTACTACAAAAGTAGAATAAAATAGTGCTTCGACAAAAAATCGATAAAATTGCCTGAAATGCCAATTTTATAAGGGTTAAGGGGCGTTTAACAGATGATTTTAAGGGAAAATTTGGTGCTAAATCTTGGAAAAATCAATGTTTTTCGATAGAGTTCGTAAAATAAGACAATATT
>JAFVAA010000438.1 GCA_017476305.1 Lachnospiraceae bacterium | reverse complement strand
ATCATGAAAGTAATCAAACGAAGTGGTATGGAGGTCGAGTACGATTCATCCAAAATCATCAATGCCATAGAAGCAGCAAATAAAGAGGTAAAACCAATCTATCAGCTAAACGAACATCAGATTCAGGCAGTGGCTGATATTGTAGAAAACAGACTGAAAAAGCTGTCCTATGCCGTACAGGTAGAGGATATTCAGGATATGGTAGAAACCGGCATTATGGAAATGCGCGGTTATGAAGTGGCACAGAAATACGTGAGATACCGTTATAAAAGAGAGCTCACCAGAAAATCAAACACCATTGATAACGGAATCCTGTCCCTCCTTGACCATATGAATGAAAATATCAATCAGGAGAATTCCAATAAAAACCCGGTCATCAATTCCACACTAAGGGACTATATGGCAGGAGAAGTCAGCAAGGATCTCTCTATGCGTATCCTGCTCCCGGAGGAGATTGTAAAGGCACACGAGGAGGGAATCATCCATTTTCATGACGCGGACTATTTCGCTCAGAAGGAGCATAACTGCGATCTCGTGAATCTGGAAGATATGCTGCAGAATGGTACCGTTATCAGCGAAACCCTGATTGAAAAGCCACACAGCTTTTTTACCGCTTGTAATGTTACCACGCAGATTGTGGCGCAGGTAGCCAGTAACCAGTATGGCGGACAGAGCTTTACACTCTCCCATCTGGCACCTTTTGTAGAGGTCAGCAGACAGAAAATCAGAAATGAAGTCATCAAAGAGCGGACAGATTGCGGAGAAGCTTTAGACGATGAAATTATTCATAAAATCGTGGAAAGACGTTTGCGAAACGAAATCCGCAGCGGAATCCAGACCATCCAGTACCAGCTCATCACCCTGATGACCTGCAACGGACAGGCGCCTTTTGTCACGATGTTCATGTATCTGGATGAAGTACCGGAGGGGCAGATTCGCGATGATCTGGCAATGCTCATCGAGGAAGTTCTGATTCAGCGTACCGAAGGCGTAAAAAATGAAAAGGGTGTCTGGATTACACCTGCCTTTCCAAAGTTAATCTACGTTTTAGACGAAGATAATGTCACGGAGGATTCGAAATACTGGTATCTCACAGAGCTTGCGGCAAAGTGCACGGCAAAAAGAATGGTACCGGACTACATTTCCGCTAAAGTCATGCGGGAACTAAAAAAAGGAGATGTCTACCCTTGCATGGGCTGCCGTTCCTTCCCTACCGTGGAGGATGGTCAGCGAAACCCTGACGGCTCCAGAAAATACTACGGCAGATTCAATCAGGGCGTGGTTACGATTAATCTGGTCGATGTCGCTTGTTCTTCCCAGGGGGATATGGAAAAATTCTGGGAGATTTTAGAAGAGCGTTTGGAACTCTGTCACCGGGCACTCCGGTGCAGCCACGAAAGGCTCTTAGGGACGACTTCGGATGTCGCACCAATCCTCTGGCAGCATGGTGCACTTGCCAGACTGAAAAAAGGAGAAAAGATTGATTCCCTGCTATATAACGGGTATTCTACCATCTCCCTCGGATATGTCGGTTTATGCGAAATGTGCATGCGGATGCTGGGTGTCACGCATACGACTCCGGAGGGACGTGAATTTGCCCTGAAGGTCATGCAGAAGCTAAACGACAAATGTGCCGAGTGGAAAGAAGCAGAGCATATCAGCTACTCCGTATACGGAACCCCGATGGAATCCACGACCTATAAATTTGCCAAATGCCTCCAGAAGCGGTTTGGCATCATCCCGGGTGTCACCGATAAAAATTACATTACGAACAGCTACCATGTGCATGTCACAGAACCGATTGACGCCTTTAGCAAGCTGAAGTTTGAAGCAGATTTTCAGAAGCTTTCCCCGGGTGGAGCGATTAGCTATGTAGAAGTCCCAAATCTGCAGGATAATATTGACGCAGTGCTTTCCGTGATGAAATTTATATACGAAAACATTGTCTATGCTTGATTTTGATGGCATACCAAATCCATTATCCATTCAAATTTTTGGTGGTGATGCCGCAACCTTGGTTGAGGCTGCTAAATTTGTCGAGGCACATACGACTGCTGATAT
>JAFVAA010000437.1 GCA_017476305.1 Lachnospiraceae bacterium | reverse complement strand
TCGGAAATACCTCCATCATGCTCATGGCAGCAATCATGGGAATCAGCCCGGATCTTTTCGAAGCAGCTTCCATCGATGGATGTACTCCGGTCCAGTCATTCTTCCGGATCACTCTCCCGATGATCCGGCCAATCCTTTCCTATACATTGATCGTTTCTCTGATCGGTGGTCTGCAGATGTTCGATGTTCCGCAGATTTTTACGAACGGACAGGGAAATCCGGACCGCACGAGCTACACCCTGATCATGTGGCTAAATAACTTCTTAAAAGCTCCTGACTACGGGCGTGCCGGTGCACTTTCCGTCTATCTGTTCATCATCAGTGGTATCCTCTGCTTTTTCGTATATCAGATGATGAAGGATGATGATACGGACGGTTCTAAAAAAGCAGCGAAAAAAGCGAAAAAACTTGCCAGACAGACGGCAAGAAATGCATAAGGAGGTGTTTAAAAGATGAAAAAAGAAAATAGAATCGGAAATGGTATGAGAAGTGTTGTAGCACATATTCTTTTAATCATTTTATCCTTTATGTGTTTATTTTTCTTCTACATTTTGATCATAAATGCAACCCGCTCTCACGGCGATCTGCAAAAAGGGTTTTCCGCACTTCCGGGAACAAATCTGATCAAAAACTTTAAAGCAGTAGCAAATGATGGAACCTTTCCGATGGTCAGAGGTATCTTGAACAGTTTGATTGTCTCTTCTTTCTGCGCTGCCATCTGTACCTACTTTTCATCATTGACAGCTTATGGACTTTACGTGTATGATTTTAAACTGAAAAAAGCTGCATTTACCTTTATCATGGCAATCCTCGTGATGCCGACACAGGTAACGGCACTTGGTTTCTTAAGACTGATTACGAATATGGGAATGTATGACAGCCTTCTTCCACTGATCATTCCTTCCATCGCTTCCCCTGCGGTATTCTACTTTATGTACAGCTATTTACAGTCTTCCTTACCGCTTTCTTTAGTAGAAGCTGCGAGGATTGATGGTTCCAGAGAATTTCAGACCTTTAACCGGATCGTACTTCCGATTATGAAACCGGCAATCGCCGTACAGGCAATCTTTACTTTCGTCGGTTCCTGGAACAACTACTTCGTTCCGGCTCTGGTCATCCAGTCAAAGAATAAAATGACCGTTCCAATTCTGATTGCGACACTTCGTGGTGCAGATTACATGAACTTTGACATGGGAAAGATCTACATGATGATCGCTGTAGCTATTTTACCGATTATTCTCGTATATCTTTTCTTATCCAGATATATCATTGCAGGCGTTACACTTGGTGGTGTCAAAGAATAAATTTCTGCTATTTGCAGATCATTTCCGGAAAGAGCAGCGCTTAGGGAACTGTGAATTTATTAACCGTTCCCTATAGCCCCCTCTCATCTCCCTAACGATTCCCGAGGGGGCTGCTTTTCCAGAATTTACATTTTACTTATTTTCATTTCTGTAAGGAACGGTTAGTAATTCTGCATGCTTTTTATCAAACAGCCAAATCCTTCGGCTTTGACTGCTTAATAAAAAACATGATCTTCTTTGCTGTACTCATGAACGGTCAGATTTACCGTTCATCATTATAATACAACAAATTTATATCATAAGGAGGAAATTACCATGGAAGAGAACAAAACAAATCCTGCATTATCTGAGACTGTACTTTCTTATGAGGGTTACTCCCTTGTCTGGCAGGACGATTTCGATGACGAAAAACTGAACAGAAACGACTGGAATGTAGAGCTTCATGAACCAGGCTGGGTAAATGAGGAGCTTCAGGAATACGTAGATTCTGAAGAAAATATCTCCCTGCGGGACGGAAACCTGATTATAAAGCCTGTCAAATCTGCAGATGCAGATGGAAACGTCTCCTATACCTCCGGTCGGATAACTACAGAGCACAAGCATGATTTTACCTACGGAATTTTCGAAGCAAAACTAAAGGTTCCGGAAGGCATGGGATACCTTCCGGCATTCTGGCTTTTAGCGACAGGGGAAGGAACGGACTGCTTCTGGCCGGTCTGCGGAGAAATCGACATTATGGAAATATTTGGTTCCGTTACGGATAAAAATTACGGAACTATCCATTACGGGATGCCCCATGAACAGAATCAGGGATCGGTCACACTCACGGATGGCGATTTTTCAAAGGAATTTCATACCTTTGCAATCAAATGGAAGCCCGGGAAGATCGAATGGTACGTAGACGGCAGACTGTTCCATCAGGCTGATGAATGGCACAGTGCGGAAGAAAACGGAGATGCTTATGCTTTTCCGGCACCTTTTGACCATGATTTCTATATCATTTTTAATCTGGCTGTTGGAAATAACTGGGCAGGATATCCGGATGAAACCACCGATTTTGAACATGCAGAATTTGCCATCGACTACGTAAAAGTCTGGCAAAAAGAAAAATAGTATTACTTCCCGTTCACAGTCAGGTCATTGTCTGAAACAAAATACATTGGAAAGAAATAATCACACATAAATTCAGGAGGATATGTTATGGAAAAGTTATTTCACGAGGACAATATCATTATCATTTTTTTAGGAAATATATTTAATCTGATGCTGCTAAACGTTCTCACACTGCTCTGTTGTCTTCCGGTCATCACCATCGGTGCTTCCCTGACAGCGATGCACCATGTTTTAATCACGGGGATTGAAGAGAAGAACGGAAATGTCATCAGGCCGTTTTTTCGGGCATTCAGGGAAAACTTCATGCAGAGCACCATCCTCTGGATGACACTTTTAGGTATCCTTTCTGTCATGGGTTCTCTGTCTTTCCTGTGTTTCGGAAAAGCAGAACTCATGTATCAGGCAGTCTGCGTCGGTGCAATTCTCATCATGCTTTTGAGCCTGATGGTTTTCCTTTATATCCTTCCTTTACAGGCGAGATACCGGAACACCATCCGTCAGACCGTACAGAATGCAGCTGCGATTGCACTGTCCCATATTCCACAGTCCTTTGCCATGCTTGCGATCCTGATCGTCTGCGGGAAACTGTATACTTCGTTTGGAGTAAATGTACTGGCATTTATTTTCCTGTTTGGTCTGACCATACCGGGATGGCTTTTTATGAAGCTGTATGTGCCGGTTTTGCATTCTCTGCAGGAGAAAGAATCATAAATGCCTTACCACCTCAAACCGCTCCAGCGTACACCCCTTCTCCTCCGGGGAAAGTCCCGCCTTCTGCTTCGCAATTTTTAGCTGCTCCTCCACCGTATCGACTCCATCGAGATTCGGCAGGAGCAGCCCTCTTTTCATACCCTTTGTCACAATCACTCCATACCGCCTCACATCCAACTCCTTTTCTGAGGAAACCGGCTCGGTTTCTCCAAGAATATCCACACTATATTCGAGTTCGGAAAGCTCGTCTGCTGTCACAGGAGAAAATCTGGGATCTCTCGTCGAAGCACTGATTGCATTCTCTATGATTTCATCTGCAATCGAATCCCGTGTCGCCATAATCGTACCAATGCATCCTCTTAACTGCCCCTGCTTATGGAGGGAAACAAAAGCCCCCGCTCTCTGATGGCTCAAATGCTCCTCTGTTTCTGCTCCCTCTGAGGCCAAAATCTCCCCCTTGACATCCTCCCAGAGAATCCGCTCCTTTTTTGTGATATAGCTTTCCAGGGAGCGTCTGGCAAGCCGCACATAGGCATCCTCCAGACTTTTTTTCTCCTCTCTTCTTTCCTGCTCCCTCTTTTCCCAAATATCTAAAAATGCCCTGCCATCCACCTCTTCACTCTTTACCAGATAGGTACAGATTCCATAGCCT
>JAFVAA010000436.1 GCA_017476305.1 Lachnospiraceae bacterium | reverse complement strand
CAGCGTATCTTCCACTGTATTAGTAAAAAACAGCATGGAACAGGCGTTAATGTATCCGGTTACTATGATCAGCAAAAAGGTTTCCACTATGATAAGAGGAATCTGAAAAAGTGACAGCCTGCTGATATGGCAGTATGACAGGGCGGATTTCTCAAAGCCTTCATGCCAGGTCAGATAAAAAATACTTCCCACGAAAAGATACTCCTGCAGCACCATCTGCATTCTCATGGCTTCCGGTACAGGCCATAGTGCCATAGTGATCACGGCAAAAGACAGGAGCACTCTTCTCCTCCATCTGCTGTTTTTACGGCAAAACCACAGTGCTGCCAAAATAATGATCCCATGCAAAATCAGAATCCCCCAGGATACATTTGCAGAAAATATCAGCAGCAGACTTCCCATAAAATATAACAGCACTAAGAATATGATCCACTGCACTGTGTTCATACTTTCTCAATTCCCTTTGAGGATATGGATATCTGACGATTTTTATACAGTCTGCCGATGGCTCTTTTAAATTCATTTTTACTCATACCGAACTCTTCTCTTATCTCATCCGGATGCGATTTGTCGTGATATGGAAGAAAACAATCATGTTCATTCAGCTTATCCATAATCACCTTTGAATCGATATCCATCTGTACATATCCTTTCGCACGGAGACTCAGATTCATCTTTCCATCATCTCTGACCCCCAGTACTCTGGCCTCCACATGATATCCGATACGGAAATTATGCGTGACCTCCTTCTGCGGAATCATGGCATTATATCGATGATCCACTGCGACAAAAACACCGTATTTTGTATTCTTCCCATATACAATTCCGTTTACATCATCCTCTGCCTTATAAGGCGAATCCGTTCTCAGGAAATCATAAATCTTCATCGTGGCACATAGCCGGTCGCTTTTATCGATGTACAGTCCTACCAGATATTTCTCACCCGGCTTCACTTTTACTGTCTGCTCACTGTAGGGCAGCAGAAGATCCTTCTCCAGTCCCCATCTCAGAAAAGCCCCTACTTTATTTACCTCTGCAACCTCTAAAACAGCCAGTTCTCCTAACGAAAGTGCCGGAATATGCACCGTGGCAATCAGTCGATCATCAGAATCTCTATAAACAAATACCTCTACAGGATCTCCTTTACCCACTCCGTCGGGAACCTGCTTCCCAGGAAGAAGAATGCACTCTGCCCGTTTTCCAAGCAGTTCTTTTTCACATAAATACACCCCAAATCCTGTTTTATGGTCAATATAAAGTGTCTGTTTTTTTCCTAATTCAATCATATTTTGCCTCCTATACTGTTTTTTGTACGCAAAGCATATCTACCATGGCAATCAGTACATCATTCTGATTGACGTACTTCACTCTGTAAAGGTCATCCTGAATATCACAGAAAACATGAATCGTATCTCCCTTTAATGCAGCCTGTCTGTAATCCACCTTTAATTTAGCTGCACATAAATCTGCCGGAATGATGCTTTCTGCCCACTGTACATAAAATGTATTATTGACAT
>JAFVAA010000435.1 GCA_017476305.1 Lachnospiraceae bacterium | reverse complement strand
GTGATGGGAGCCAGGATTTTAAAGAATATCACGTAGCTTCCGAGGCTTGTGACCGGAGCCAGATGGCATCATGAGCATTATGATGGAACCGGCTATCCGGATGGATTATCCGGAATGGAGATACCGGAAGCGGCGAGAATTGTGGCAGTGGCAGATGCATATGATGCCATGACCTCAAACCGGAGTTACCGTGATGTGCTTTCCCAGGAATATGTCCGGAGGGAAATCGAGAAAGGAAAGGGAACACAGTTTGATCCGAAGTTTGCGGATGTGATGATCAAGATGATTGATGAGGATGTGAACTATGATATGCGTGAAAAATGATATAAAATCACATTGATATAAAAGAATCTTATAAGATGATGATTTTATACCTTTTGATTTTAGCATCATACTATAGTTTTATAAATGATTAACAAGGAAAGGTGGTAAAACAACATGGCAGATCCAAAAATTGCAGCATTAGAGGCAGTAGGAGTAGATGTTACGGAGGGGTTGCAGTATTGCAGGAATAATGAAAAAATATTCCTGAAGATCATTCAGAAATATGCAGAGGATGCGGAGGGCAAGATTGCCGAGATAAAGGGCTATTATGAGAATAAGGATTATGAGAATTATGAAATCCAGGTACATGGGTTAAAAAGCAGCTCAAAGACCATGGGCGTAATGGACGTTTCTGAGCTTGCAAAGGAGCAGGAATTTGCTGCGAAAGAGGGAAATATAGCAAAAATTGATGAAGGACATGGAAAGCTCTTTGAGCTTTACAGTGAGAGAGCACAGAAAATCCTTGCAGCACTATCAGGGGAGGCTCCGGCGGCTTCCGATGCATCTGCAGGGGATGTGCCAGGGAAAGAGGAGCTGGCAGAAAAATTAAAGTAGCTTTCAGGTTTCCTGGGGACATTTGAGGCGACGAAGGCAGAGGAGATCATCGACGAGCTTTTAAAGCGTTCTTTTTCAGATGCTTCTTTTGTGGATAGATTAAAGGAAGTAAAGTCCTTAATTGCTGATTTTGATATGAGAGAGGCATCAAATAAAGTGCAGAATCTGATTTCATCCCTAAATTGAGAATAATGCCTTTTTCCTATCTATTTTTATGCATGAAGGAGAAGAACCGTTGAAGAATCGATTGAAGCATATACATTTACTGACTGCTTTCTATATTGTTTTGTTTGTATTTGTGGTGGGATATATTCTGTATGCGACGGGTGTAAGTGCTCTGTTACAGGGAACCCAGAAAACACATCTTATAGAGTTCGGGAGAAATTGGCAGTTGGAGGATGGCAGTGGAATTTCAGATATTGAAAGGATACCGTCTCCGGAGGATGGCGGTGAAGTGGTATTGCGAAAAAAACTGCCGGATGACATTCAGGATGGTGAGGCATTGAACTTTAACAGCCATAATGTCTACTTTACTCTCCGTATCGGACAGGAAGAGGAGTACAAATATTATATGGGAGATAATCTGACCGGAAAGGGGTATGGAGATTCTCTTCATAATATTTTTCTGCTGAAGGATAATGCAGGAGAGACTGTGGAAATTAGGGCAATTAGTGCGTTTCCGGGAGAAAAGAGCAGTGGCTTTGAGAGCGTGATGATTTGTGATCATCATGTGTTTTATCACAGGTTTGTGGGGAACTATGGAATTTCGGCAATCCTTTCTCTTTTGATCATCTTTTTTGGAATTGTGGTATTTACAGTGCGTTTTGGAATCGTGGGCAAAAGGATGGAGTATAACCTGAATGCCTTAGGGACGACAATCATTTTGATGGGAGGCTGGACACTGATAGAGACACGTATTCCGCAGATGCTGACGGGGGCTACTTCTTTTTTACGTGCGGTCGACTATGTTCTGCTTTGGTTTGCCGGCTATCCGATGGTGGTTTTTGTAAATTCTTTGACAAAGAAAAAAAGAAAAATTTACGATCATCTTGCGTTTGCGTTGACTATCGTAGTGATTGCTGCAAATCTTATTCTGCGTTTTGGTGCCGGGATTGACATGCATCGCCTGACGTTGGTTGCACATGGTTCCTTTGTGCTGTATCTGGGTTTTATCGGACATATTTTATATACGAATCATCTTTATTGCAAAAAAGAGGGACTGGACGATAATATGATGTTTTTTTACATCGGAGTGTCTGCTTTTGTAGCTGGCGGAACGCTTGATATGATTCTGTATAACCTCTTTAAAAAGTCCGGAATGAAGTCGGGGATGTTTTTGCGGATGGGACTTCTTTTATTCATCATTATGATGTTCCAGCAGATCATGCGCTGGGTAAGTTTAGAGCAGCGTTTGAACAAGAGGGACCGGTTCATCAATAATCTTTTGCAGTATTCTATGTCAGGGGCTTCTCCGGAAGAAATCATCAATCAGATGCTGGAGTATCTGGGGCATGAGATGAAGGCAGAGCGTGCCTATATTTTTGAAGATCTTTGGGATGGTACATTTGACAATACATACGAGTGGTGTAAAGAAGGCGTAGTGTCTCAAAGAGAGAATTTTCAGGGCATTCCGTTTGAAGGAGCGATCGATGTCTGGTACCGGGAGTTTGAGGAGACGAAGTGCGTTGTCATCACAGATGTGGAATCCTATAATGATATCAGTGGGATTGGGATATACAATTATATGAAATCCAGAGGGGTTCAGACTCTGGCTACCGGTCCGCTGGAGGTCAGAGGGAAATGTATCGGCTTTTTTGGTGTCGACAACCCTCCGGCAGAGCTGCTGACGGAAATTTCAGAGAGTATCAGGCTTTTGGCGTATTTTATTACCGTGGTGCTCAGACAGCGCGATGACCAGAATGAACTTATTAACTACAGTTATTTTGATCAGATGACGGGAACGAAGAACCGACGGGCACAGCAGGAATACATCGACGGAGAATTGAACAGAGAGACATCCTATGGCTTTGTGATGTGTGATATCAATGGTTTGAAAACGGTAAATGACAATCTGGGGCATGAGGAAGGCGACCGGATGATCTGTGACGTGGCGGAAGTGCTTCTGATGGTATTTGGAAAGAATCATGTGTACCGTTTAGGAGGAGATGAGTTTTCTGCCTTTGGTACATGGGAGTCTGAGGAGGATTTCGCTCATGCGATAGAAAATGTAAGAGCGCTTTTAACGGCAAAAGGAAGAAGTGCCTCTCTGGGATATGTCTACAGACCGGAGGGGGATGCGGATTTTGACAGCGTGAAGAACGAGGCAGATGAGAAGATGTATGCAGATAAGGCAGCGTATTATGAAGCCCATCCGGAGTTGAACAGAAGGTCATAAATAAGTCTTAGCACCGGGATTTTGTGTACAGGGCGGGCTGACGGCAGAGCAATGCAGGAAAAGTGATTCATGTGCGGAAGCAGAAAAGAAATGGGGATTAAAATGCAGAATGGAAAAACCTTTTTATCAGAAGTAGAAAGAAAGACGGCAGAGGAACATTTTTTGAAAAATATGCAGTCCATTAGAACACCATCTCTATTGTTTCGAAAAAATGAAGATGGTGTTTTAGAAACGGTATTTGCTACGAAGGGCTTTGCTGATATGATGGAGTGCACGGAAGCGGAAGTCGTGGAATATATGAGCGGAGATGGCTTTATCGCATCCACTTATCCGGAAGACCGCATTTTGGTGCATAAGATGCTTCGGAAGCATGCCGGGGAAGATGGTTCGGACATGCTGACCGTGAGGAAATATACTGCGAAAAGAAAATTAATCTGGTGTAATGTGCATTTTGCGTTTATAGATGATTTTGGAGAAAACTATATCTACTGTACTTATTTTGACGTGACGCTGATGAAGGAGTATGAGGAACGTATCAGAAAAGCTTACCGGAGTATGGGAGACAGCTTTACACGTGTCAGTGAACATACGCTTGGGGTGTTTCGGGTAAATCTTACCGAGGACGTGATGGAGGACATGCAGGGGAAGAATCTGTTTCCTTCGGATTCCCTGCTGCTTCCGTATTCGGAGTTTTTGAAGAAGAGAAGCAGGAACTATCTGATTGAAACGGAGCGAGAGGAGTTTTTATCCCGGTTTGATAAGGATATGCTGATTGCGAATGCTCAGAACGGGAAAATGAGAGAATCTCAGATTTTCTTTTCGGAGAGAAAGGATGGAAAACACTGTTTTGTGCGGATTACTGCCAGACTGACGGAGCATCCCATGACAGGGGATATCATTGCATTTCTTTCAGAGGAGGAGAGCAGTGAGGACAGAGTGAAGGAGATGCTTTTGAACCGGATTCTGGTGCGCCAGTTCGATATGGTGACTTATCTGGCAGATGGAAAATACCGTGTGGTTATCGGGGATGGATCTTTGATTGAAAAAGGGAGTATTTTTCCGGAAGAAAGAGAGGGAAAGTATCTGGAATATTTGGATTCACAGGTGATTCCTGTCCTGCATGGTACGGAAGAAGAAAGGGAACGGCAGGTGAACTCGCTTCAGCCGGAGGTGATTCGCGAGCGAATCGCAAAGAGGAATCCATATGTGGCGAATATTGCTGTGGATATCGATGGACAGACGTACTATAAGCGGTTTGATTTTTATAAAACGGCACCGGATGTGGATTTTTATGTGATTTTAAAAAGTGATACTACGGATGTACAGAGAGAGCAGTTAGAAATCAATGCGCAGTTAAAGCTGGCACTGGATGAAGCGAAACAGGCAAGTATCGCAAAAACAGCATTTTTGTCCAGGATGAGTCATGAAATCCGTACACCGATGAATGCGATCATCGGTTTGGATAATATAGCTTTGAAGGATGCCGGTCTGACGGATTCGGCGAGGGGATATCTGGAGAAAATTGGTGGAAGTGCCAGATATCTGCTTTCTTTGATCAATGATATTTTAGATATGAGCCGGATTGAAAGTGGTCGTATGGTGATGAAAAAAGAGGAATTTCTATTCAGCAACTTTTTAGATCAGATCAAGACCATTGTGGATGGGCAGTGCAGAGACAAGGGTATTAAATTTAAATGTCTGATCAGGGGAGAGATTGATGATTATTATATTGGGGATGATACAAAGCTAAAGCAGGTGATTATTAATATCCTCGGAAATTCTGTAAAGTTTACGGAACCGGGAGGGACAGTCTTTATGGGAATTGAAAAGATTGCTTCCTATGAAGGCCAGTCTACTTTAAAATTTAGTCTTCAGGATACCGGAATTGGTATGGATAAGGAGTATCTTCCGAAGATTTTTGATGCATTCAGCCAGGAGGATGACACTACTACGAGTAAATACGGCGGTTCCGGTCTGGGGCTTGCTATTACGCAGAATATTGTAGAGCTGATGAATGGAACGATTAAGGTGGATTCGACAAAGGGAGTCGGAACGACCTTTATCGTGGAGATTCCTTTGCAAAATGCAGCAAAGAAGGATGTTATAAAGGAATATGACCTGCGTCCGCAGGATCTGCATATTCTGATTATAGATGATAATCCGGTCGATTTGAGACATGCGCAAATCATGCTGGAAGAGATAGGAGTGAGTTCGGAAATCTGTCAGTCAGGAAAGGAAGCAATGGAGATGATTCATCTCGCACACGGCAGAAGGGAAGAGTATAACCTGATTTTAGTGGATTTAAAGATGCCCGGACAGGATGGAGTGGAGGTCACAAAGGAAATTCGTAAGATTCTCGGAAAAGATACGACGGTGGTGATTTTGACCTCCTATAACTGGTCTGATGTAGAGGAGGAGGCGAGAGCGGCCGGCGTGGATGCTTTTATGGCGAAGCCGATCTTTGCAAACAGTGTTTTAAATGAGTTTAAACAGATTGTTCAGAGCCGTGGAAACGTGGAAAAGGAAGAAAAGAAGGAGGCGGATCTGAGAGGACGCCGAATTTTGGTGGCAGAGGATGTGGAGGTCAATGCGATTATTATGCAGGAGCTTCTGTCTATGGGAGGGATGGAATCCGAGGTGGCAGAAAACGGACAGAGAGCGGTGGAGCTTTTTGAAGAAAATCCGGAAAACTACTTTGATGCGATTTTGATGGATGTGCGCATGCCTGTGATGGATGGTCTGGAGGCGACAAGAACGCTGCGTGCTTTAGAGCGTCCGGACAGTAAAAAAATCCCGATTATAGCGATGACGGCAAATGCCTTTGATGAGGATGTTCAGAATTCTTTACAGGCCGGGATGAATGCACATCTGGCAAAGCCTGTGGAACCGGATCATCTTTATAGTACCCTTGGTGAAATTATCGGAGGGGCGCAGGCTCATTAACGAAACGGCAAGCCATTCCTTCATGAGTATAACAAGAGATAAAGGGAGTATATATAGTACTGTCAGATAAAACAGATTAGCAGCACACAAGGTTGTAGTTCATGAAAATGAATGGAAATAACAACCTTGTGTTTTTTTGTACTCTGAGTTTTAAGTATCTTTTAAGTAAAAATTGCAGAGATTATCTGAAATCAAAAAAAGATATTGTGATTTTGCACAAAAAAACAGAAGAAAAACAGGGAAAATCCGGTGAATTTTTGGTGAATCTACCAAAAATTCCAACTCTAACAATTTTGAATCATAAAATGCAAGAATAAGAGATGCTAAATTTGAATAATTGTTTATAATTAAAATTAGCTAATAATTAAGTTAAGCATTCCTGTGTTCTTAGCTTAATTAGCGGAAAATTAGTCAAATTATAAGGAGGGTATTGTATGAGGCATCAGTTTTTGGCAAAGACGCTTTCCTGTACCTTGGCTGTGGCATTGGCACTGGGAACGGTCTCCACGGGGATTTCGTTTCAGCCGGTGACGGCTTCGGCAGAGGAGGTGTCAGAGCTTCAGGCGACAGGAACGTATCAGTTCAGTACGACAAGTGATTGGGATGAAGGAGGAGAAAGTGAAAAGAATCTTCCGGTCACGACAAGCTTTATTCCAAAGGTGGGGGCGACGATCACTGCAGATGTTTTGATTCCCGGTGTGGCTGCTTTTCAGGGAAGCATCAAGGCATCAGGAATTTTAAGGGTTGGTTCCGATTGGAAATGGGTACAGTCAAATGAATATCCTGCGCTTACGGCAGCAGATTTCAAGGAGACGGTTACCATAGGCGGGAAGGATTATGCGAAGGCTTCCATAGCGATTCCTTTTGGCGGGCTGGTAGGTGCGAATACTGCAGATGGCTGGAGCAATGAAGTGGCATTTGAAACTGCAGTGGATGATGTGATCGCACAGGTGAATGTAAAGTTTGCCGGTTATCAGTGTGATTATTCCGGAGAGATTGCGATTGCGAATGCTAAGCTTCAGGCAGAGGAAG
>JAFVAA010000434.1 GCA_017476305.1 Lachnospiraceae bacterium | reverse complement strand
TGCGTCCCGATTTTCAGCAAATCACCCGGAAATCTTATTTTTTGAAATTTCATTCCCATATATTTTTCTTCCGGCACCTCGACCGTCTCCTCCATAATCTCCAAAGTATCTTGATTACATTTCATATTTCCCGCCGCATCCCTTCTATATTCAATCTTCCCAGCCACCAAACAATTCCTCTGTAGTTTTATTGCAATTCAGGCTGAGCGTGATATTTTGACCGATTACTTCTAAAATTTTTTCCCCCAGAACAATTGCGATATTCATTTTCCTTTCTGAAAAAGTCCCATTGATCCATTTCTCTAATACCTGTATCAACTCTTTATAGTACAGAATATCTTTTTCATAACTATCAAACGGGCACCTGTCTGAAACTCTCTCCCTAAGCAGAAGTTCTGATAAGAGCACGGAAATGATAATGCCATATCTTTCATTTTCCATGCATCGGTCTATCCTGTCCGACAAAGCTTCTCCTTCCCGCTCTTTTAATGTACTTACCATATATCGAATATCTGCATCAAACTCTTTTTCTATCACATCCGCAGTTAAATCCGTATATTTCAAAGAACCATAAAGTGCAGCCACTGTCAAAATTTCATCTCCATACATATGCACCTCATTGATCAGGATATCAAGCAGCTTCTGTATATATTCCACATACGGTCTTTCTTCTCCAGATCGAAGTTCTTTCGTTTTGTCCACATAAGTATGTCCGGCTTTTTTATGATACTCCCCTGCCATTTGAAGTGCCCTTCTCCAATCCGGTTCCTCATACTCCCATTCATCCGGTTCATACCACTTTCCCTTAGTAATGACTCCTTTTTCTAAAGCCTCATCTGCAGACATCTTCTTAAATGACATCATTCCTTAACTCCTCCAAAACAATCTTCTCAGAAATCCTCTGTAATCAAACCATATCTACTATCTGGCATCTGACAATCTATCATTCCTTATTCTGATCATCCCTGTCTTTTTCCATATTTCCTGCCTGCTCATCCATCTCATCTTCTTCCGAAAGATAATCCATAACCTCCGGATCCAAAAAGATTTCCAAAAAATCAGAGATTAGGCCACCCAGAAGTTCATGAGAAACATGATGTCGCTCTTCCGGATTTTTTGACAGTCCTTTCGCCAGGACAGCATATCTGTCATAATCTTTTCCAGAATGCACCAGTTCCCGCCATATTTCCTGCTCATATTCCTCTCCGAAATCCGGAATATGCTTTCCGGTCAGTTTATAATACCAGATAGCAGAAGTAGAAAATAAATCTACACTTCTATCCAAAATACCGGGATAATGCATCTGCTCCGGTGGACTGAATCCCCTGCGGTAAGTAGGTTCCATGACCAGTCTGCTGTTTTCCTTTGACAAATCAAGTGCTGAACCAAAGTCAACCAGAGTACACTCCTCCAGCCCCTGCACGATCACATTTTCCGGACAGATATCCCTGTGCAGAATATCCAGCCGGTCAAGTCTGCTAAGGGTATAACTTATCTGGTAAATAAACGGAATCAGCCGGTTCTTTGTCATTCCTTCATCCAGCTCCTCCTGCAGCGTTCTCCCCTCCACCAGATCTGTAACAATATAAAAAGTCCCATTCTCTTCAAAATAGTCATGAAGCTTCACACAGCCCACACAGATTTTTACCTTTTTTAATATTTCCACTTCATTCTGATACAGTTCATGATAGCTGTTAAAGAATTCTCCCTGATAAATGACATCATCTTTCCCGTCTTCCCTATATGCCTTGCCTGCCGGAAAGATTTCCTTTATGACCACTTCTTCCCCGCTTTTTGTATCTTTTCCCCTGTAGACCAGCCCATATCCCCCCTGTGCCATCTGTCTGCAGAGCAGATATCGTTTTTTTAGAATTCCCCCATCTTTCAGAGATCTTCTTTCCATCTTCCCATTTCTCCCATGACAGTTTTTCTATTTTTTTAATCCAGTCCTTAAAAGTCACCGAAATGGATAAGTCATGCTCCTTGGCACATCCTCCAAGTAACGAAAGATATACCAGTCATGATCCTCTTCATATCCATACTCACAATCTATCCGGTGTCCACTATAGGAACAGATACTACTACATGGATGCACATACCAATATAGTTCTTCACCCTCCCGTTCCTTTCCGATATCAATTCCAACAATAGCTCCATCCTGCACAATGATTGGATATACACCCACAAAAGGAATACCATCTCCATGATATCCGACCGGGTTCTTTATTTCTCTAGCATCTAACCAATATGTCTTTTGCCTGCAATATTCCAATCGAAATAACGCACTCTGCTCCTCTATCGTCTTCCCTGCCAAATACTCCATAACTTTTACAGGAGCCTTGGGATTCCCGGATATCTCTTTAACCATGATTTTTTTCATCATAAACAGCACCTCTACACTCCTGAACAGCTTCCCAATACCAACCAAAAGCTCACTTTTTCACACCCTTCTCCCTCGCACAAGAACAGACCGTATTCATACATAGCTTTGACATTTCCAAGAAATGATGCTTTCTTATATGTTTCAACAGCCTTAATATTTCCTGTCTAAAAGTTATCACTACCTTCAGCCCCAAAAATAACCCTTGTTTTATCGTAAATGATTCCAGTCTCTTTTTATTATCATTCTTCTATATTCATGATGTTGGGGTCAATTAAGCCATTTTTTGTTTAACTTGCACAAGAAAAAGTACGTGCTTTAACCTTTTGACCCCAGCATCATATTCATTATCAAGAACATATCCGGAATAATCAACTACTCCAGACATACTCGTATTTCCAATGTTTTTTGAAAATAATTTAGATTAACCAGCGAATCCTAAATATTTTTTCAAATCCAATTTATTTTGAGCGATAAAGTCGTGGCAAGGCATACCCAGGAACTGGACACCTGCATAATTTAACACGTCCTCGTCTAACAGTAAACCATCCATCTGTTTGCTGAAAGTACACTTTATCACCTTTTTCCCAAATATCAATTAAGCAGTTCCCAGTTGCCGGAAGACTATCCACATATTCTTGCCATTTTGGAATAACCTCACCATATTCACCCGGATGAATCCTATGAAATCCCTTAATATCTTTTTTCCAATTTTCTATAAAATAAATTACTTTTTTAATCCGCTCATTATCACAACGTATCCTATCTGGTAACGTAAGTGTCATAATGATAGGATCAGATTTTTCTATATGATAGCTAACCGTCGTTTTTTCTCCTTGTACCACAGAAAACTCCCTTATTTCTTTAGGATTATTTACAAGATATTCCTTTTCCCACTGCTCTTGCAAATCACTATCTTCTATAAACTTATTACTATCATACCCACGCATTAAAATAAAATATGGTCGAAATGTAGTGTCCCATAAATCACGTATTCCATCAATAAGATCAAACTCTTTATACGTAACAGGACTGTAACACGCTGAATTTGTTTCAATAACCATATTACGATGATTACCTGTCGGCACATATACACCCAATACCTTGTTTTTAAAAAGATACATATTGAATTTATCATCGGATTCCAAACCTGTTCCATATTCAGCCAATGCTGAAAGCTGTTTGCGAATATTCTGATCCACAGTCACCAAAGGGGAATTATCCACTAGTCTATAATAGTCATTTTTCTTATAAATGCGATGCGAATCTATCCTATTTATTGCAATAAGCCATGCAATGAACAAAATAAACAACATTAAAACCAAAAAGCCTGTTAGCTCAGAACTCAAACCGGTTCCTACTGTTCGTGTATAAAAATCCCCTTGAGCAACTAACGTATCAAAATCAGCATTTAAATATTGATCTCTGGAAGCCACTTTTCTTTGCATCCCAACAGGAAATACCAAAACAAATAACACAATATCTAATATAATGGATTTAAAGCTCGCCAATCCATTATCTGACTTATGGAATAATATAATCACTTTGCAGGCAGCTAAAAATAAAATGAACCATAGCCAGCGTAATCTATCAAAATATAATAATCTTGAAAAACCTAACGTCCATTGCGAAAGAAACACTAAAACAATTGCCAGACAATTTGAAATGGTCGCCTGCCCCCACGCTCTTTTTCTTCCCGTCCTATCTTCGATTACAATCCATAATAAATAACTCAAACTTCCCACGTCAAATCAGGGCATATCTCCTGTATGAATGCAGGTTGAGAGACATACCAGTTCAGTAGTTGACTTTTCACATCTTTTGTGATCTTTATGCTGCCCTGTTTTAATCCATTCAGAAGAATGGATA
>JAFVAA010000433.1 GCA_017476305.1 Lachnospiraceae bacterium | reverse complement strand
CCGAACCAATCCTTTGTGCAGTATGAGTATTATAAATTTTCTGTATACGGAAAAGAGTACACAGGCGGTGTCTTTTATATGACGGATCTTCCCGGTTCCTCTGCTGCTGTCTTAGATGTGACCTATCTGCCGGTATTTCCACAGTGGAATGAACCGTCAAAGAGTACGCAGTTTCGTGAGATTGGGATAAAGGGAGTGCTTCTCAATCTGGGAGTGACGGCAGGTGTGGTGTGTCTGTGGGTGCTGATCGCGCGAACTAATGAACCGGTGAAGTGGCGAAGTAAGGCGCATGAAAGATGGGAGAAACGGCAGGAGAAAAAGGTGAGTTCTGACGGTAAAGAGTAGGAAGGTGGTTCCATTTGTCAATGGAGCATAGATCCAGAGAGGAGGAAAGATTTGTATGGCAGATTTTATGGATAATACAGGAAATTTACCGGAGGGGATAGAATACGATAAAGAAGGCTTTTTCCGGTGGAATTATGAAAAAAAGCTTTTTCATGCGCCTCTCTTTTTTCTTCTTTTATGTGGTGGAATCGGCAGTGCGGTCTTTGCCTTTGTGGCTCCGTACCGGTACCAGCCGCCTGTGAGTGGAAGGATGGCTCTGGGATTTGGTGGAATCGCTCTTGCATTAGCCACGCTTGTATATGGAGTATTCTGTCTGTTTAACTTAGGAAAACGGGTTTATTTGTTTACTTTGAATGAGGAGAGGGTGACTAAAAGCATGCCGGAAAATCAGGTGGGGCTTTTGGAGTTCTTAGGACACAGCGCCGACCTGTTTCAGGTGGCGGGGGATTCTATGATTGGATATGAAAGCATGGGGGAACTTCTGGCAAATGGAGGAAAGGTGGTCTTACTGAAAGAACTGTCGGTTTTTAAGGCATATCCAAAGAAGAAAAAGATTATACTTCGTGGAAAAAAAGGACGGATCAAGCTCCAGATGACAAAGGAGCAGTACAGATTTGTGGAAAAATGGCTCAGACAGTATGGAAGGAATGCATGAAAAAAAAGACCGGAAAAATTTCAACGATGTTTCATGGGAAGGAGAAGATTTACTGATAGAAAGGCTGGTGGTAAATGGATGAAAAGAATACGTTTTTCTGTAATCTTAGCTTCTATCTGCGGCATCCCGCTTTTGGCGGCTGGTCTTTATTTTCTGTCACAGGCCAAAAATGTGGAAAAGCTTGTTTCGGTCGAGGCGGGAGGGCTAAAAGTGGCAGAGGCACCGGAGGATGTGCTTTTTAAAGTTTCCACAGAAACACCACTGCTGATTCGAAAAGTGGAGATGTATCAGTACTGTTTTATACCGGAAAAGTATAGCAGCGGTCAAGATGAGCGTGGGAATGATATTTACAGAAAGTATGTGGAAAAAGGATTTAGCGAACGTGAGCGGGGAACGGAAAATGCCTATGATAATCCCGAATTTAAAGGCTCCACAAAAAGATATGAAAATCCGAAATTTCCAAAAGATTTAAAAAGCAGTGCTTTTTATGGAAAACGGAGATCGGGGAAAATGGGGTGTATTTGTCTGAGCATTTGGCAGCAAAATTCAAAACGGCTGGTTACATGACAAAGGTACCAAAAGAGAACTTTCCTCAAAATGTTATGAAAGAATATGATCTGATGCTCGTATCGGATGGGGTCTATGCCACCAGAAAAGACGAGAACTGGGAGAGTGGCGATATTCGGGTGACGTTTACCATGGTGGATCCGGAAATGCTTACGAAAGAGTACACTGCTGTCGGCAAACTATCGTAGGAAAACGGACATACCAGTATCGGAGAGGAATTGGAAGGGCTTCTTCTGAGTGGTACTAAAATCTCGAAAGAGGATGCCATAAAAAAATATCAGGAAGAAAGCGAAAAGGATGGCACGATTTTTCTATTTTTAGGAATTGGACTATTCATAATAGTTTTCCTGATTTCCATGGGATTTACGGCACTTACAGGAAAGATGCAGAAGAAAAAGAAGTAGCATGAAAGAGCGGTCAAGGTGACGATTCCAAAGCCTGCTACCGCATCAGTGAAAACACTTTCGGGAGTTTATCTGAGCCGGAACAGGCTGTTGTTACAAAAAATGACAGGCTCCTTGCTATGCAAATCAGAGTTTGCAAAAGCATAGGAATGTAAGGATGAAAGAAAGCGGGGATGGAACATGAAAAAACAATATCTTTTATTGAAAGTTTTGGTGCTGGCAGTCATCATGGTGGCTGTTGCTTTTTACCTGGAACCGACTTCCTCTAAGGCAAAAGTTAAATCTACTGATGGGGAGTATTCGGTGGATGTTTCCGATGTGTTTTGGGTCGGAGGTGATGAAGAATGGTTTCGGGTTGAGGACAGCGAGGGCTTTCTCATAGAGCTTGAAAGTTTTAGCCAGAGCCAGGAACTGTTTTCGGTCAATCCGGGGTTCGCTATTGATGGAGAAGAAGGACAGTTCTATGAGTTTTATATCCTGCCTGTAAAATCAGGAAAAACAACGGTTACCGTAACTTTTACTCAAGACAACGTCAAAAGAGAGGCATCTTTTGAGCTTAAAGTGAAAAAATATCCGAACGCTATCAAGAGTCTGACGGTCAATAAAAGTAAAGTCAAGGTTGCGGCAAAGGTTAAGCGTGATTTCGGTGACGAAGTTGATCAGCGTTTTTCTTTTCATATCAGGACTGCCAGGCAGTACGGAACAATCAAAATGTCTTTGAAAAAGGGATGGAAGATTTCCAATGTAAAGGGCATCTATTGTATTGGTTCAGATTATTTTAAAACGAAAAAAATATCAAACAAAACCATCACTGACGGAAAGAAGATTAGCTTTAAAAAGACTTGGGAAGAATTGTGGGTGATTATTCAATTAAAGAATACGAAAGGGGATGTGTTTGCTTATACCGTCTGTATGGAACATGCTATCTAAATTTATGAAAAAGGCTGCCTTTTTCGACTCAGAGTCAATTAGGGGAAATGCAGTCTGGCATCCGGTCATGGATATCCTGCCGTTTTTGTCAGGAGCTATGACGGGCACGATATCTGTGGGACGGATCTCCCCATTCGTTCTGACCGGCCTGCCATAATGATTCCTGAAGCGGGCGGCCAGGGAGGAAACGGAAACTGCTTCTATGATCTTTTATAGCTCAGGGGCATCTTTTTCTATGAAATATCTCGTACACATATGGTTCATCTCCTTTTCTGGATCATTCTGATTATATCATACTGGCATCATTTTTATGATATAGTATCTTCAGTTTCACAGTCAATATCCAAAATATCATCAATTTTTATAAATCGATAGAAACCTTGAAAATTGGGAGAAAAATAGTGGCCTGTTGTCTTTGAACGTGGAATATGCTATAATGGCAGGAAGATAAGGGGAAAGGAGAAACGATGATCTTAGATACGAATATACAGAAGGCAGTCCGTTCGATAGAGGGAAACCCGAAACTCGACCGTGCGGTGAAGGAGCTCCTGGCGGATAAGCAGGTCCTGGCGCGGATCTTAAAGAGGGTGACGGATGAGTTCAAGGACGAGGAGATAGACACGATCATGGAAGCAATCGAGGGAGAGCCGGATGTTTCTTCTGTCCCTGCAGAACCCGGGCTTACGAATGCACCAGCGGAAGCGACAAAGCTTGCCGGGGAGAGTACGGAGAGCAATATACAGGGGGAAGGCATCTATTATTTTGACATCAGGTTCTCTGCCAGGCTCCCGGAGAATAAGCGGCTCGATTTCGGGATACGGATCATTGTCGATCTGGAAGGGCAGTACACGTACTTTCCCGGATATGATGTCGTGACGCGGGGAGTATTTTATGCGGCAAGGATGATCTCCAGCCAGAGCGGTACGGAATTTGTGGGGGATGATTTTGGGAACATGCGGAAAGTCTATTCCGTCTGGCTGTGCATGGATCCGCCGGATTATGCAGAGGATTCCATCGTGAGGTTTCATATCGCCCCGGAGGTCATGCATGGAAAGTTCCCGGAGGAAAAGATTGCGGAAATGAAATATGATCTGCTGGATGTGGTCCTGGTGTTCATCAGTACCGGAAAGAACACGGAAAAAGACGAACTGTGCGGGATGTTAGGGGTGCTCTTGGACGAGACTGTGGATAAGGAAGACAGGCTCAGGACGTTGGAAAAGGATTATGGGATGAAACGGACCTATGAACTGGAAAGGGGGTTAGACAAGATGTGCGACTACAGCATCGGAATAGCGAAAAAGCATTTTTTACAGGGTGTAGCTGATGGTGAAAAGCAGGGGGGAATACGTGGAATAGAAGAGGGGCAGAGCAGGCTTGTGGATGCGATTCAGAGGCTCCGTGAAGGCAAGACCAGGGAGGAGATCCTTGCATCCGGCAT
>JAFVAA010000432.1 GCA_017476305.1 Lachnospiraceae bacterium | reverse complement strand
CGAACCGTAGCCATCTGTGGACGATTATCCGGGCAGGCAATCGTAGCGATCGTATTTCCACCAAACGCAGGACGAGTCATCAAAAGCTGATTATGCTTCTGCTCCTGATTTGGAATCGGATTTAACGGGAAATCGCCGATTTCCAGAACCGTACAGTCTGCTGTAAGTCCTGTAGCCACTCTGGCAGATACTCTAGGTCCTAAATCACTTCCGATTGCGGTAGCACCTACCAATACGATCTCCGGCTTATATTCATTGATGACAGAGGAAAGTGCATGTGCATAAGGCTCGGTCCTGTATTCCTTTAATTCCGGATCATCTACGACGATTACCTTATCTGCACCATACTCTGCTAACTGGTTTGTCAACCCTTTAACATCAGAACCAATCAGTACAGCGGTTACATCTGTACCAAGGTCTCCTGCAAGTTCTTTTGCCTTGCCAAGTAACTCAAAAGCGATGCTGCTAAGCTCTCCGTCTACCTGCTGAGCATAGACATATACGCCTTTATATTTTGCTAAATCTTCTGCATTCATTGCACCCATTTTATTCACCACTTTTCCTTTATATTGATTAGATTACATGCTTCTCTTTTAATTTACCCATGATATAGGATACTGCCTCCTCAGGAGAATCCGGAGCTACCTTCTCACCTGCTCCTTTTCTCACCTTATCAGAAGCCTTTGCGATCTTTGTAGGTGATCCGTTTAATCCCAGGTTGGAATCATCTACATCCTTTAAGTCTGCTCTTCCCCAAACGGTAATCTCCTTCTCATATGCATCAAAGATTCCACCCGGAGTCATGTAACGAGGCTCATTTAACTCGGAAAGAGCTGTAATGAGGCAAGGCATCTTTGCCTTAAGTACATGATATCTGTCATCATACTGACGCTGTACGACCACGGTATCTCCCTCGATTTTAATATCCTTTGCATAGGAAATCACCGGAAGATCCAGGTGCTCAGAAATCTGTGGTCCGACCTGTGCAGTATCTCCATCAATTGCCTGACGACCTGTAATGATGAGATCATAATCAATATTTCTAAGTGCTCCTGCAATCGTGGTAGAGGTTGCCCATGTGTCCGCACCACCGAGTACACGGTCTGTCACAAGGATTCCCTTGTCTGCTCCCATAGCCATAGCTTCACGAAGCACTTCCTCAGCCTTTGGAAGTCCCATGGTGAGCACAGTAACCTCTGCATCATATTCATCCTTTAATCTAAGTGCTGCTTCCAAACCTGCTTTATCGTCCGGGTTCATGATGGCAAGCATCGCACCTCTGTCCAAAGTACCGTCAGGATTGAATTTTACTCCACCCTTTGTATCCGGAACCTGCTTTATACAAACTACTATTTTCACAGCTTTTTCACTCCTTTATTTTTATTTTATTGTCAGAAATTTACGGTTTTATTTTAACAATGCTCCTGAGATTACCATGCGCTGAACCTCTGAGGTTCCTTCGTAAATCTCTGTAATCTTTGCATCACGCATCATACGCTCAACCTCGTATTCCTTGATGTAACCATATCCACCAAAGAGCTGTACGCACTTTGTCGTCACGTTCATGGCTGTCTCTGCTGCAAACAGCTTCGCCATAGCAGCTTCTACAGAATAGGAAACCTTCGCTCCATCTGCGAACTCCTGCTTCTTCAGTGCTGCCTTATACACCAGCATCTTCGCAGCCTCTACCTCAGTCGCCAGATTTGCTAACTGGAACTGCGTATTCTGCTGCTGTGCAATCGTGCGTCCGAACTGCTTTCTTTCCTTCTTATACTCGATGGTTCTCTCTAAAGCGCCCT
>JAFVAA010000431.1 GCA_017476305.1 Lachnospiraceae bacterium | reverse complement strand
CTTTGACGCAAGACACGGCCGAATTCTTCGAGAACAGCAAAAACGACCGAAAACATATCGAAAAAGCTATGTTGAGTAAGGCTGTCCGAATATCTGTCTTGTCATGCGAAAAAAATTTTTAGAGATGATTTTTAAAAATTATAATCCGAAAAAAGTAATTATTTATTCGAGGGATGAGTATAAACAGAGTGTGATGCAGACGGAATACAGGGATAAGGTGGATCTGTCCAAGGTTCGTTTCTTCATAGGAGATGTCAGGGACAGAGAACGTCTATATCGTGCTTTTGAGGGAGTTGACTATGTCATCCATGCTGCGGCGATGAAGCAGGTACCGACCTGTGAGTATAATCCGATGGAGGCGATTAAGACGAATATCCATGGTGCGCAAAATGTCATTGACGCGGCTTTAGATAAAGGAGTAAAGAAGGTAGTAGCACTTTCTACGGATAAAGCGGTAAATCCGATCAATTTGTATGGTGGCACGAAGCTGGTTTCGGACAAGCTGTTTATTGCAGCGAATGCGTATAGTGGCCAGTATGGGACCGTTTTTTCCGTGGTCAGATATGGCAACGTGGCAGGGAGCCGTGGTTCCGTGATTCCAATATGGGAAAAAATGATGAAAAATGGAGAAAAGAAGTTAGGAGTTACAGATATGCGTATGACCAGGTTCTGGATCACTCTGGAACAGGGCGTGGAACTGGTATTTAAAGCAATGGAAGAGGCGAAAGGCGGAGAAACATTTATTTCAAAGATACCGTCTTTCCATATCGGGGATCTGGCAAAGGCAATGCTGCCGGACTGTGAGATTGAGGAGATTGGAATCCGCGAAGGGGAGAAGCTTCATGAGGTCATGGTCACCAGGGACGATTCCAGAAGTACGTATGAATATGAAAAGCATTATATTGTGTACCCGGAATATTCCTGGCATAAGGATCGTGATGTGCGCCCGGGTGGAAAAAAGGTCGAAGAGGGATTTGAATACAATTCCGGGACAAATACACAGTGGCTGGATGTAGAGGGATTGAAGGAAGCTTTGAAACATATGTAACAGAGGAGAGAAACATTGGAAATAGAAGAAATTTTGTCTTTGAGCAAGACCATAAGAAATATGATTTCTCACATTTCGCGAGCAATTTATTTTAATAAAAAGCAACAGTTTTTTTATGGGAATAAAAAGCTTGCTATGTTTTGGAAAAATATTTCTGATATTATGCCAAAGCTTTCGGAATATCTGCCGGAGATCAATGGGGAAGAACCGATTTTAGATTTGGAAAGTCTTTTAGCCGTAATGCAGGAATTGCAGAGTGCACAGGAAGCCAAAGATTATATTATGCTTATGGATCTGTTCGAGTTACAGCTCTTACCTGCATTGGTCTCCATGGAGGAACGTCTGGTATTGGCTGTAGGACTGCTGATTGATGAGGATGTATTAAAGAAAAATGTGACCTGGTGCAGTCGTGAAAATCCGCAGCTGTTATATTCTCTTTTGTCAGAGGAGCTAGTAGAAGAAATTCAGGGGGAGGAAAAGCTTTCCGATACATGTATGGAAAAGCTGCTGCAGCTGACAGATAAATGTATCAGCAGGGGAGTAGCTGTAGAGCCTACATCCGGTGGTCATCCTACCCTGGTGTTCCAAAAAGACGGACATGCTTTTTATATGCATACAAATGGAAATATTATTTCAGAGGCTGTCCAGCTGGCAGATGAATGGTTGGCTCAGGGGAAAGAGGAGTACACGTTCTACGGCCTGGGATTAGGGTATGCTTATCAGGAGATGCTGTCTATGGATCAAAATGTTTCCATTCGTGTATTTGAAACAAATCATGATTTTTTATTTTATGCTTTGCTTTTTGCGCCCCTTGGCAATTTATATCAGACAGGACGGTTTGAGCTCATTTACGATCCTACCGGAAATAAGATGAAGAAAGAAGCTTTAGTCCTCAATGCAGAAAAAGGATTTTATATTTTTTATCCTGCGCTGGCCGGGATTAAAAAGCCGGTTTTAAAAGACCAGTTGGAAGCCTGGTTTATGGATGAGAGTTCGGTTCGCACCCATTTTAGAAGATTGGATGGAAATTTTAAGAAGAATGTGCGGGTAAAGGCAAAAAATATAAATGATCTGCGTCCTTTGTTTGAAGGAAAAGAGATTGTGATCGTGGCAGCAGGACCATCCCTTGATAAAAACATGGAAAAGCTTAAGGAAAGAAAAGAGGGGATTGTTATTTTAGCAGCCGGGACCGTGTTAAAGAAAATGCTGAATGCGGGCATCAGACCGGACTATGCAATCGTTACGGATGGGTATATGACTGTCTATCCGCAGATTCAGGGGATAGAGGACTGTGGTGTACCGCTTATCTTTTTATCTACAGTATATAGTAAAATCCCTCAGACGTATCAGGGGGATAAATATTTATTATGCCAGAACGGATTTGGTCCGGCAGAGGAATTAGCGGAAAGGAATGGATGGCAGCTGGTGGAGAGTGGTGGTTCGGTTATGACCACAGCCTTTGACCTGTGTCTCCGTTTAAAGGCAAAGAGAATTATTTTCACGGGGTTGGATCTGGCTTACACAGATTCACAAAAACATGCAAAGGGGACTGCAAATGTGGGCCAAAATGTGGATACAGGTATTTATGTAGAAGCAGCCTATGGTGGAAAAGTTCAGACAGCTAATAATTTGAAAATCTATTTGGAATGGTTCGAAAAAAGATTACAGAATCGATCTGAAGAAGAAAAGAGGATTCCTGTAATCGATGCTACAGAGGGTGGTGCGAAAAAGAGGGGAATGGAACTCATGACACTGGAAAAGGCATTGACGGATTTTTAGATGGTTTACGAAATACAGTTCGCACGTTTCCAGGACGAATAACCTGCAATTTATCCGGTGCGAAAGTATCAGCTCCTAAGGAACTGCAAATAATTTAACTTGACGACTTTTCTTCTGAAACACTTGCGCATAAGGTGTTTCGGGAGAAAAGTCGTCAAGTTATTTACAGATCCTTAGGATGTACTGTCTGCTTTTTCCTTATATATTTTCTTAAAAACTTCATCGATTTTTGATTTGTCTAACTGTGTATCCAAAAAGAATTCCACGGCATAGAGTGCCTGGGCTACGAGCATTTCCAGGCCGTTTACACCAATCATGTTCAGGTTTTTTGCCTGGGCGATCAGTTTTGTTTCCAAAGGATTGTATACTACATCTGCGACTGCTTCGCACTTTGGAAAAAGGGACAGATCCACGGGGGAAGCATCCGATTTCGGATACATGCCTACGGGACTGGTGTTTGCGATAAACTCTGCATCCGTATGTTTTTCAAAGCATTCCTCATAGCTGATGGCAGAATCTGTTTTGATGATATCAACAATGATGATTTCTTTTGCCTCTAATTTTTTCAGGACTGCGACCACAGCCTTAGAAGCACCGCCATCACCGAGTACAATGCATTTTTTGTTTTTCACATGAATATTGTGTTTTTTTAGCATGTATAGGAACCCGGAAAAATCTGTGTTATGTCCATACAGCTTTCCGTTTTTATTGACAATGGTATTTACGGCACCGATTGCCTTTGCATTTTCGTCCATTTCTGCTAAATAGGGAATGACATCACGCTTATACGGAATCGTGACATTGATTGCCTTAAAGTCGTGCTTTTCCATAAAAGGATGAAATTCTTCCTTGGTCAGTGGGCATAAATCATAAGTATAATCTGTCAGCATCTCATGAATTTCTTTTGAGTAGCTGTGACCAAGCTTTTCGCCGATTAGTCCATATTCCATAATAAAACACCTCCATCTACTGTATAGAACAAAGTATAATATAGAATACGCAGGTTTGTCAAACTGGAAATTGTAGGATAAAATAGTCGCGAAAGCAAAAGCAAGCATTATGATAACCCCTCATATAAAACCATGCTTTAATATGAGGGGTTATCATAATGCGAAGCGCGCTCGCGCCCGAGGAAACCGTAGGTTTTCGAGGGTTTTGCTTTCGATAGCAATAAATATGATAAAATAAATATTAGAAATATCACAAAATTGAAATCGGGCGATTGATTGCAAGGGGAGAAAAATGAAAGGGAATGTAGAAAAATTATTATTGATCAAAGGATTTTCCGGATATGGTGCAGTTCGGGTTTTTATGGATGAATTAAAGGCTGGATTTGAGGATAGGGGAATGGATTGTGAGATTTTGGATGTCAATGAATATGATCAGGGAGATGGCTTTTTTCAAAGGGAATTATTTCCTGCCATTTTAAAAGCCCTGGAAAAAAAGCCGGATGCAGTACTGACTTCGAATGGTCTGATACTGAACCATTTGAAAAGGGCAATGAAAAAAGCGGGAGTGAATATTCCCGTGATTGCTTATTATGTAGATCACCCGGCATGGCAGCATGAGAGGATTTCTGTTTCGATGCAGAATTATTACACTGTGTTCGTGGATGAAAATTATACAGATTATGTAAGAACATATTATGGAGAAGCTAAGGCTGCTGCCACAATAAGTCAGGCTGGAATTGTTTCCAGGTATTGCGACAGACCATTTTCGGAACGGAAAAAATCTATTGTGTTTTTTGGGAGCTATAGCGGGAGTGGTGAAATTTATCGTGAACTAGATAAACAGAGCAGTTCCGCAGTTCTTTATATAAAAAAGATGATGGAATACGGTAAGCTGCATCCGGAGGAGAAGCTGGAGGATATCGTGTTGACAGTATTTGAAAAAGAAGGTCTTTCTCTCCCGAAAGAGAGAATCCCTGTAATTATGTCAAGCATGACGATCGTGGAACGGTATCTTAGGAGCTATTTTAGAGAACAGTGTATTCGGGCTTTGGTAGAGAATGGAATAGAGATAGAGATTTACGGGGATGGCTGGGAGAGATTTACCGTAAAGAACAGTTCTTTGCTGCATGCACATGCTTCGGTAGCTTATCGGGAAATGGCCGATATTATGACAGAGTATAAATATTCTTTAAATGTACTTCCCTGGGCAAAAGCCGGCTTTCATGACAGACTGGCTACTTCTATGTTAAATGGCTGCTTTTGTATTAGCGATACGAGCAGTTATCTGGAAGCAGAGTCTTTACATGGAGAAAAGCTTTTGACCTGGCGTTTATTAGAGGAGGACAAAATGGCAGAGAAATTGATGGAATACATGGATGCTGTCGGACAGTCCGAAGAG
>JAFVAA010000430.1 GCA_017476305.1 Lachnospiraceae bacterium | reverse complement strand
TCTTCCCGTTTTCCTTTTTTCTTTGCTCCTCTTTTCTTTGGTTCTTCTTCCGGAAGATCAGATACGCACTCCGCTTCATTGAAGACAGCACAAGCAGGATCAGATTCAAAAAAGCTGATCTGTCCGTCATCTTCCAGTCTTTCAGAGGAACGCCCGAAACGGTGCCGTTTATTATCGGCAAGCTGTTCTAGCAGAAGCTGCATCTGCCTGTCCGTATTCTCATAATTTTTCTGCATGACAGAAAAACCTTCCTGCATTTTGAGAAAAGCCTGTACCAGTTCTTTCCGGCTCATCGTATCCAGTTGTTCCCTTGTATAATTTTCTGCCATGATCATTCTCCTTTTCACTAAGACCATTATAGCAGAAATTTACATTTTATGCGAATCCGGAACAGCCTGCCTTTCGTCAAAATGACAATGGATCTGCTGTGCCTGTATGTGCCGGAATGCTCCTGTATTATTTGTGCAGAAAAAAAAAGAATTTATCAAGAACTGCGCCATATGCGCGGCATATGCTGCCTGTATGCGGCTGAAAAATACCGGCAGCATGCACTTTTTCAGACATTTTTTTGTATGAAAATTTTCTCTGTTCTGCACAAAAGATCATAAGATCTCCTTTGCTCCATCCACCTCATGGATCGGATGCCTTGCGATGATGTCAAAGCCGCCCATCAGCAGGCGGTACTGCTCTTCCGTGATGAGCATGGCTTCCTCCTTTGTGCGGGGCCAGCTGAATGCACCGGTGCCAAGTCTCTTGTAAAGCAGGAGAAAACCATCGCCCTCCCAGAGGAGGCCTTTGATACGGTCATTTCTTCTGCCACAGAAAAGGAACAGGGTATCCCTGTCAAAAGGATCCAGGCAGAACTGATGGCGGATGATGGAAGCCAGTCCATCGATCCCACGCCTGAGATCCGTAAATCCGCAGGCGATATAGATCTTCTTAAATCCGGATGCATTATTTAACATGTGCCACCGCCTTCATGATGCGGAAGAGCATCTCATCAGACAGCCCTTCCGGGAGTTCGATGGATGCAGGTCCTATATGGATCACCGCTGTTGCTGTATCATACCGGACGGGGCATTTTTTCAGTTCCACAAATTCCGTCTTTTCAGACATCGTAAGGACATCACCATTTTCCGATATGTTCCCGGAACTCTTTACCGTATCAAGACAGGCTTCCCTGACAGTACGGAGCCTCCAGTAATAAGCGGCTTTCTTGATCCCATGTTCGTTGCACCACTGATCAACGGTCATGCCTGCTGGTCTGGCATTACATTCCCTGATGTCATCTGCCCACTGCTGCAGACGGAGCTGTCTGGCGATCGTCGAAGATTCAGATGCCATGTAGATAACCTCCAAAACATAGTTTGTCTAAAAAGTCTAACTGAACTTTTTAGATTTTTTAAACTGTTATGATTATCTCACATCTATAGATGATTGGGGAGGTACGGACTATGAAGCGTGTACGTTTCAACATCACTTCCCACTTTTCCATACTTCTAATCAATTTCCACAAAAAAGGACTCCTGCCAAACCCTCAGATTTGACAGAAATCCAGATTGAAAAATCCATTATTTTCAAGGCTTAGAGCCTTTTTTAATCGTTAGATGCACTGGCGATTCGAGATAGCCGCCTGTGCTGCTCCGGACATTCGGTGGGACATTAAAATATTAGAAAAACCATAATTTTCAATGTCATAACACTTTTTGCAATTCAAACAACTCTCCATGCCCATGGCTAATCAAAAGGTCTCTGTTTTTCTTTATGCTTTTCTGCAGTTCTTTCTCATCCACCTGATAACCTTCGTTACCTATCTCATGAAGTATTGGAGTTTTATCAAACCCCACATCGTTCAGAGTAATATACTTTTCTTTTTCCAACATAATTCAAGCCCTCATTTTCCCCTTATTCTTTACACATATATTCCGATATAAAATATTTGTTTTCGTTACAATTTTTCACGATAAGGTTACTTTGTAATAGGATTGTGCCAAAGTTATGCCAACTGTGAATTATTATGTTTTCTCGGTGGATTAACTCTCCTAAACTTAACCGCCCGTTCCGGAGTAGTTTCCGGGCAATCTTCATCGAAAGTAATCGGCATATTTCTCGCTATTTCCAGTTCTTCCAACTGTTCTTTTGTAAAAGCTAATGCTTCCATTTGGCTTTGTTTCAAATTATTCGTATTTACCATAATACAATCCCCTATCATAATTCATTACCGAATAATACTTTTCTAAATCAGCAATTTTCAAATCAAAGTTTATTGCATATTTTCTTCTTACTTCTCTAGACACTAACAGCCTCCTTACTATAATATGCTTTTAAGTCCTCCATACTGTCATCATCAGCATCATACCAAAGCCATTCCTTGAGATTTTCTATAAACCACTCCTTAGAGGCTAATGTGGCAATCAAAGAACCGCAGGAAGTAAAATTTCCATTGACATACCAACCATCTTCATCCTGTACCATATCACGCTTAGAAAAAAGCTTACTTAAATACCTATTTATCTTTTCTAAGTCATATTTTCCTGCTTGCAAAATTTTATCTTCATCAAGTTCAATAAACATCTTCATCATATAATATCACGCTCCAAAAAATTTTATTTATAATTTACTCAAACTTCCCACTTGAAAAATCACTTTAAAACCTTGATTTTTCAAACAATTTTTATACTTTAATTTGCAACTTGACAACCAAAAGGCATCCTCCTGTG
>JAFVAA010000429.1 GCA_017476305.1 Lachnospiraceae bacterium | reverse complement strand
GGTCCCTGTGGTACTTGTATGCATCCTGTGGAGCACTGCTCTAACTCCTGGCGTTCCTTAACCCCGTACATAAAACCGCAGCCAGTAAAAATCCTGCGATAAATCCGCCAAAATGCGCTGCATTATCCACCCCCTGATTTACAAACCCACCATACAGACTGAACATCACCATAATGACAATTTGTCTGACATTATATCCACCTGCATATCGATTCTTAAATAAAACCAAAAATAATAACGCTCCAATCACTCCGAAAATGGCACCGGAGGCTCCCAGAGAATAAACATTATTATTCAAATTCATATTATAAACCATTGATGTCAAGCCTGCAAGAACTCCTGCACCTAAATATAAAATTCCATATCTGAGCCTCCCGATCTGCTGTTCCACGCAGGAGCCGATGTAGACAAGCACCAGCATATTGTTAAAAATATGCTGAATGCCGTCATGTAAAAACATGGAGCTAAACAGACGATACCATTCCCCATATTCCAGAACACGGTACCAGTTCAACGCTCCCAATTCCACCACCCGTTCGTCCTGAAACAGAAAAATATCCTCCGCAAAGAAAATCAGCACATTCAATGCGATCATGCACATATTCACAAGCGGTATCCTGGTACCATTCCAACGAACACGCCTGTCATCCACGGGCCGGTTTCCATAGATCCTCTGCTCATATCCCTGCTGTCCCCCATAAAAGCCCTCACCCGGAAAAAGCTGTTCCAGAGGCCTCCGCAGCTCATCGAACTCTCTGGTTCCCGATTCATAGACCATCAGCCTTCTTCCAGACGGTATGATCCTCCAGTAATTCTCATAGTCCTCAAACAGCCGCCTGGCACTATCATCGTCCTCGCTGATCAAAATATAAAGAAAAATACTGTAATAGAATTCTCTTTTTCTTAGGAATTCCCGAAAAGATTCAGAAATATGCCCGAACTGCTCTCTGCTAAAAAAAGCTCCCGTCGTTTCATCTATAGTCACTACTGCAAGTCCTTTTTCTCCCTGCTGCTTTAAAGATAACGAAAGTCCCGAAACATTTAACTGAATCTTCCGATACCCGTATTCATTTAACACATTTTCAATCCCAGGATACATACACAACTCCTTTCCTCTCCCTATCATACCAAATAAACTGTCTTTTTTCTATCCCATTTTTTCATATTTGAAATTTCCCCCCGCCTCTGTTGTTACACTTCATACGGTAGGGAAATTTTTAGCCAGCCTGTCGAAACAGGAAACCGTAATCTGTATACTTGTGCAGTTTCTGTTCAGGATTTAAGTTAAATGTCACTACCGTGTGAAGTGCAACTGCCTCTGCCCTTTTGTCGATAAAACATGAAAAATGCTACCCGATACCCCCTTATCGTTCCATCGTACAAGCCTTACAATAGCCTTTGAATAGAACGAAAAATACATAAAGAACGGAGGCTTTTATTTTGAAAGAAATGTTAGAACACTATCACCTGTTGATCGGTATGATGCTGCTGACCTCACTCGCCATTTTACTAAAATGTATGTGCGCCATTAAATATCAAATGCTAATCAAGGAGGTAGAGCAGATCTCTTCCAGCAAGAACCATATCCTGAGGAGCATGCTCACAAAATACGAATCCTGTTTCAAGCTGCAGCTTCCCGTAAAAAATACGGAAAGCTTTATCAAGGTCTATCAGGAAAATTTCCGTTTCTTAGGAATCCCTTTAAAAAGCCTGGAAAGCTTTGACCTGTTTTGCGGATTTGTCGTATTCTGTATCGGACTTTTAAACATCATGGGCGGAATCTACTATAAACTCCCTGCCCAATGGATTTTGATCCAGGTCATGACCTTTTCTATCTTTCTGGTCTTTTTAGGAATGAGTGAATTTGTATTTCAAACGAGAAAAAAAGGGGCTCTCTTGACGCTCCATCTGACGCACTACTTTGATAACACATTATATACAAAATTTTTTCAGAAATACATACAGCCAAAAGAGCACATGGCTTATCTGCAGGAATATTTCGAACCGCTCCAAAAAGAAAAAGGAGTCGAAAAAAAGCAATCCTTTGGGGGAGAAAAGCCGACTGCCACTCTGGAAAAACAGTTGTCACCCGATATGCAGGAGCTCGTCGAATCGCTGATGGAAGAGTCAGAAATAACTGCACTGATCCAGGAAAAAAGAAAGCAATTAGCCTATGCCTCCTCTATGGAGCCCTCCAGCAAAGGATTCCATGATCTGGAAACAGAAGAGAAGGGCTCCCTGGAAAAATACCAGTTAGTAGAAGAGATCATGAAAGAATATTTATAGGGCACACTGAGTAAAGCCAGCAAAAAATTCATAGAAAAGAGGATGAAAAATGATGGAAAAAAGAGTAAGTATTTCAGACGCAGCAAAACAACTATCCGTAGAAGCACATGTCTTACGATACTGGGAACTGGAGTTAGGATTAAATATCTCCAGAAATTCACAAGGACATCGGTTTTACAAACCTGAAGATATCCTGCTGCTAAAGCAGATCAAATATTTAAAAGACCAGGGCTTTCGTCTGCAGGCGATCAAGCTGCTTCTGACAGATATCAGCAATACTTATACCATGGGAAAAGAAGAGCTTTGGGAACTCAGGGATTATCTGAACGGACAGGTACAGCAGGATGAAGCTCCATTTTCTGAGAACCATACTGCACAGATCATGCCACTCCATCCAAAAAATCCGGAACCGCAAAAAGCACTGTTCAAAGCGGCACCTTATAACTATAATCAGACGGAGGAAAAACTCAGGCATTTCGAAGCTATGATGCGAAAAATGATACGGACCACCCTCGAAGATATGGCTCTGGAATCCGAAGACCGCATTTGTGATAAAGTCAGCACAAGACTGCTAAAGGAAATCGATTATCTGGAACGGCAAAAGGATGAACTGCAGGAAAAACAATTGGCACTTTTACAGGACATTTTGGCAGAAATCAAAAAAGATGGCGTGGAAGCGGCTGCCACCATGGAAACTGACACCGGAAAACAGTCATCCAAAAAGAAAAAAGAACGGAAGAAAAAGCTGTTTGCGAAGTCTGCTGAATAATGCTATACTATCTACATATCATATATAATGTCATTTAGGTCAGCATTTCGGACGGAGTGTTGGCTGCACGATATGAAATTGCATCATATCTGCAGCACAGCATGATATGCTGCAGAAAGAAGAACAGAACGGGGGAAGCACATGAAAGAAATAGAACAGATTTTACAGAACAGAGCAGAGTTAGAAGAACGTTATGCTTTTGATATGGCACGTGTCAAAACGATTTTAGAGGAAACCGAAACGGAAGACTGCGCAGTTGCCACATGGGGTTCCGAATTTTCCCGCTATTTTCAAACTGTTTCCGGTTTTCTGCTTTCTATTTTTGAACTTTATCAGAAAAAAAAGTCAGGACAGTTCGAGAAGTATACATTGGAGGAGTGGAAACAGATGAATCAAACTCTGTATACTGACGTGACCGGAGAAAATTACAGGATCAGCTTCGCAAATCCATCCTATGCCAAAGAAACGCTCGGGGAACCTTTCTTTCACGTCCTCTGCTCTCTCTATACGGAGCTTCGCAGCCAGATCGTCTATTTATTTGAGGACAAGCTGTTTCATCTGATCATCAGTACAGAGCTGTTCTTAGAAATTTATTTTCTCTTAGAGGATGAGAAAACGGTAGAGAAAGAGATCCGTCATGCCATCCATTCCTATTTTTCTGATTATTTAGAAATTTTTTTGGAGGACAGGCTAAAAGACACCTTTGATCCTGCCAGGGATTTTGCCGTAAAAAAAATCATGGACAGTGATTTCTCCGATCCTTCCTATCTTTATCAGTTCGGGGAATATGTGACAGAAAACGAAATAAAAACGGCAGAATATTTGAACAGTCTCAGTGAAAAAGAAATTTACGATATGGCATTTACCTTTACCGATGGTTATCGCCGCGGCTTCGAACTGTATCATATCGACCTTTCCCAAAAGCATACAGTCAATATCCGCTATCATCTTGGCTTTGAGCGAATGATACGCGCTGTCATCCTGCAGTTTGAAGAGCTTGGCCTAAAACCTCTGATCTATCGTGCCGGTGTCAGCATAAGCGAAAGAAATCCCCGCGGAAAAGCAGGGTATTTTGGTGCTTCTCCAAATAAGCAGTACGAGTACGACCATCGAATGGATGATGTTCTTTTCTTCGATAAAGCCTATGCCGATCTGCGTTTACAGATCCAAAAAAGCTTTTACGAACAGATGAAAGAGCTTTTAGGCGATTTTGCAGGTCCTGCTGTCATGGAGACCTTTGGTGAAATCCCGTTCAATCCATTGGACAAACCGGAATCCCTTCACTACTCCGAAAAACAGCAAAAATGGAAAAAGGAATACCTGGCAGAAAGCGGAATTTTAAGTAACCGATATATTCCGGGAGATCAGACCAGTTTTTCCATCATCGCCTATCCACTGCCGGAAATCGGTGAAAATTATTCTGAAATATTTAAAGAGACCATTCGTGTAAACACTCTGGAGCAGGAAAAATATTTGAAGATCCAGACCGCTCTGATCGATGCCTTAGACCAGGGCGAATATGTTACCGTCACAGGGCGCGGCGACAACCGGACCAATTTAACCGTAGCTCTGGCTCCTTTAGACGATCCGGAAAGGGAGACACGATTCGAAAACTGTCTCGCTGATGTGAACATCCCTTTAGGAGAGGTTTTTACCTCCCCAAAGCTTCAGGGAACTACAGGAATTTTGCACGTCACCAGGGTATTTTTAAATGATTTAGAATACCATGACCTGACACTTCGTTTCGAAGACGGGGTGGTGGCAGATTATTCCTGTAAAAATTTTGCCTCTGCGGAGGAAAATAAAAGGTATATTTCTGAAAATGTACTATTTCACCATAAGACACTACCCATGGGGGAATTTGCCATCGGTACCAATACCACGGCATATGCGATGGGAAAAAAATATAGCATCTCCCATCTCCTGCCGATTCTGATTGCCGAAAAAACGGGACCTCATTTCGCTGTAGGCGATACCTGCTTTTCCCATGAAGAGGATTTAGCCACGTATAACCCGGATGGAAAGCGGATGATCGCGAAAGAAAATGATTTTTCGAAGCTGCGTCATACAGAGAGCAGTAAAGCCTATTTTAACTGCCACACCGATATTACGATTCCCTATGATGAACTG
>JAFVAA010000428.1 GCA_017476305.1 Lachnospiraceae bacterium | reverse complement strand
GCTGATGAGCGGCTTTCTAAACCGAGACTTCCCGCTTGATTTCTGAATAAAATACCGAAGCATTTTTTCTGTAACAGTATAATCCGAAATAACCCCCTGTCGTAAAGGCCGTATCGCCACAATATTTCCCGGGGTACGCCCTAACATCAGACGGGCATCCTCTCCAATCGCCTTGATCTTATTTGTATCACGGTCAAAAGCAACGACCGAAGGTTCCCTTAAGACCACTCCTCTTCCTTTTATATATACAAGCACATTCGCTGTGCCGAGATCAATCCCGATATTACTGCTAGCCATGAATTTCCCTCTCCTTTCAACACGCATCTCACTTTTCTATTTTTTCCAAAGTAATGATTCTTAAACATATACTTTGTTATTATATACCATTTTTTTTTAATTTAAAAGGACTTTTTCTATTTTTGTCGAAAAAGTTTATGACAGGCGATTTTTCCCCCTATTCCTCGGCATTTTGCACACAAACTGTTCTGTCTGTTTGACTTTCGTTTCTTTTTTTCGTATACTACAGGCATATACATCAATGCTATTTCGTGTAGCTGGTACAGGAGGCAGGGCATGATATACTATAACAAACAAACTCTTTCCGAGATAAGGAGCGAAGAAAAAAAAATCAGCCGGAATGCGGGGCTTCTCTGCAGCCGTATCGTTCTGCTTTTTTTTCTGTTCCTTTTATTTTTTTCCCTGCGTCCGACCTCCGTATATCTTTTTACTGCCTTTGCATTTTTCCCGGCAATCATCTCATGGCTGTTCTCCAGGAATGAAAAGGCAGAAAAAAAGACTGTTTTAGAATCCTGTGCAGCAAAATATCACTTTACTTATCATCACTATATTGGAGAAAAATATACAGGGAATTTTATCATTCTTTCTTTATTCCTTTGGCAGCTTATTTTAACAGGGCAGGAAACCGGCTCTTTTATCCTCAGGAACGCTCCGGCCCTCTGCGCCTTTATCTATCTGGCAACACGTTTTATCACCACGGAAATCGTCAAAAAAAAGATCCATAGATACTATGGAAATCTGGAATGTCTGGAATAGAAGGCCAAATCGAAACAAACCCCTGTCAAACAGGGGTTTTCGGTATCCTCGTTCCAAAGGAATTATTGACCAGTTCATCGAATACGGAGAAATCAAACTCTTCTCCCCGAATCGCCATCTGATCCATCTGATCAAAGTAATTCTCCTCATAGACATCTTCATAAACAGAATCTGCCGCCGTTGTCTTCCCGCCCCCTGCAGAAACCGTCTGTTCTGCTGAGGATTTCAGAGAAGCCGCTTTATCTCCTAAAAGATCCGTCGCGCGCTTTGATACCTGTTCTGAAAAATAATCATAGATTTCTTTCACGGTTCTATAGGTAAGACTGGATGTATCCTCTGTCTTTGCCGCTTCCGCCAATACACCGGAGAGCTTTTCTGCCATCGAAGCAGCTTCTGCAGCAGATGTGGTATCCTGTGTCAAATCCAAAACATCCGAAACACCGGAACTATTCTTTTGTAAATAGGACTCTAAAATCCTTGCAAAGCTGCTGACAGACTCCGTCCCGCCAAGCCCGGACAAACTGCCAAGAGCTCCAATCACAGAAGAATCCGTCACGGAACCGAGGCCCGAAAACCCATAAGAACCGGATGAAATGGTATTCGCAAGGGAAGACAGTACACCAAGCGACGAACTGTCACTGTCCGTACCTCCTGAAAGTGCATTTAACATCGTACTTGTGGAATTATTATTGATCAGCCACTGATAATATAAATCCTTCTCATCTAAACTTACTTTTGGAATTGCCATCTTTATCGCTCCTCTTTCAAACAAGATCAAATACTATAAGAAAGTATAGCACATCAGAAAAAGGAAAACAAGCACGAACTTTCATCTGCATTCCACGATCTTAAAATCAATCCCGCCGTACTTCTCATTGAGCTGTGGTCTGTAAAGAATATCCACATAGACCTCGGGAAGCACACCTGTCTTCATTAGCTCCCACGTTTTTTCCCCATACCGCTCCCTGATTGCTTCTCCCAGATGTAATTCACACTGAAAATCCACTGCCTGATAGGTTGCCGCCCCTTCGCCAAGACGCAGTCTCGCAATCTGATTTTCCTTTCCGCATAAACTCATGGAGGAAACCCGAAGTCCCCTTTTCGCAAACAAAGCCTCCGGGTTTCCTTCCCCAAAAGGTTCCAGGTAGGAAAGCTCATGCAGCAAATGTTCATCTACATCTCCTAAAGAAAGCTCCATGTCAAAAGGAACCTTTTCCACAAAATCCTTTTCGGAAAGAGCACAATTTTCATTTAACCTCCTGG
>JAFVAA010000427.1 GCA_017476305.1 Lachnospiraceae bacterium | reverse complement strand
TGTACCCGTAGAGAAGATCATCCTGAAAAGAGATATTCCATTTTCGATAGGGATTTCTGCTCTTTTGCTTTTGATTACAAGCATCCATGCCCTGACACATGGGACATGGCTCCGGGAAAAAATGGATATGACGGTTGGGAATGTGGGCAGATTTGATGGAAGTCTTTTATTGGTTCTATTTATCTGCTATATCGTGTATCTGATTCTGGATGCAAAGAAGAAGGGAGAAAATACGGGAGAAAATGAGTTCATACCGATATGGAAGTGCTTTGTGCTGATTCTGATAGGATTGGTTCTGATTATTAGTGGAGGAGAAGCAGTCGTCTATGGGGCAAAGGGGATTGCAAAATCCTTCGGGATGTCTGAAACATTGATTGGACTTACGATAGTGGCGGTCGGAACATCGCTTCCGGAGTTAGTGACATCTATTGTGGCAGCCAGAAAGGGAGAGACTGGTCTGGCGGTCGGGAATGTGATCGGCTCTAATATCTTTAATATTTTATTTATCCTGGGAGTTTCGTCCACGATTCATCCGATCGGGGTAAATGTGGCATCTGTTTACGATATGATTATTTTGATTGGTATCAGTATTTTGGCATTATTGTTTTCACTAAGGGGAAGAGTAATTAACAGATCAGAGGGAGCAGTAATGATATTGATTTATGTAGCAGACGTTATCTTTGCGGCAATACGATGATCTTATAAAAAAGTATATATACAGCCTATCTTTTTTGTATTGAATTTTTAATGATATTGTGCAAAAATAGATGTAATGCAGAGTGATGCAGTATTTGGGAAATATTGGCCATAGACAGAAAAGAGAGAAGTTTATTTGGAATGGAGGTGATATTGTGTCGGGGCATTTTTATAAACGGACATTTCCTTATCTGTTTATATTTCTTTTATTTATGGCAGAAATCTTTTCTGTTCCAAACGGAAATAATCCGGTAAAGAAACAGTCTCGCATTTTATATACAATATCCTCCGGTCGGCCAGATGATGACAGCCAGACTGTTCTTACAGCAGGAATCCGGTCTTCAACACGTGATGACATAGAAATAGGCAGGAGTATAGAAAAGATTGACAGACGGATTCATATTGTTAAAGGAAAATCGTACTCTTATAAACAAAATCGCCGGATTGGTCAGGAAAATCATATTATTTCTGGATTTTCTGGCGTGATTTTGAGATTATTGTTTTATTGGATGCGGACTTTTATTATTTTAGGAATTTCCGTTTTTTTTAGCCTATGGTTTATTATAAAATATATTCATCATAAAAATGGTGAGAAAATAGATGTATTCCTTTCTGACGAACATTTTGATATGTAACTATGTTCAGGAAGGAAACATACAGAATCCTTTCTGAACGAAAAGGAAAGGATGATTAGATATGACAACAAAAATTGTTTTTTCTGTAATGATTGGAATCCTTCTTCTGGGAGTTTGTGTCTGGAGCTATCGTATGAGTAATGTAGATAATACAGTTGACAGCAGAAAGTCAGATGGAAAGGAAGAAGGTGGCGAAAATTGAATATTCTCACATGGATTCTGGTCGGAATCATTGGCTCATGGGAGTGCTTGTTGTAGTGGGAACAGCAGCCGGTATGGTCGGAGTGATTTTCTATAAGATATATAGAAAGATTCGCTTTGGAATTTCGTTATATGACTAGGCAGGTCCTATGGAATGAGGGGGTATGACACAGGGAAAACTGACATCCCGTTTTACATGGCTGTAGAGCGGGATGTCTTGCTTCATTTCGTTTATGAAAAAAGAAAATCAAGAAAAAAGGAGCAGTAGATGACAGGAAGAACATGGATGAGGAAGGACAGATTATTAGGATATTTACTTGATTTTTTCATGCTGACCATCGGATCCATACTTGCCGCTTTTTCGATTGAAGAATTTTTGGTTCCCTGCACGATCCTAGATGGTGGTCTGATTGGCGTAGGCATTATGATCCATCAGGTCGCAGGTGTTCCGCTCAGCATATTGACCATAGTATTAAATGCTCCGTTTTTGCTGCTGGGAACGAAAAAGATGGGGATTACGTTCATCGGAAAAGCATTGTATGCGATGGCAGTATTTTCCGCTTTTTTAGAGGTCTTTGCACCGTTAGGGGATGTGACGCAGGAGTATCTTTTGGCAGTTTGCTTTGGCGGAGTGATCTTAGGAGCAGGGGTAGGCATGGTGATCCGGGCCGGCGGGTGCCTGGATGGAACCGAGACGATCGCTATTTTGTTGAACCGGAAGTTTCATTTTCAAGTGGGGCGGACCGTTTTGATCATCAATGTAGTGGTCTACAGTATTGCAGGCTTTGTTTTTGGAATAGACCGGGTGATGTACAGCCTGCTTACCTATATCGTGACTTCAAGAATTATGGATTATGTGGAAACTGGGTTAGATCAGGCAAAAGCTATAATGATCATTACGGATGAGGGGAAAGTGATTGCGGAAAATATTTATAAGGAGCTGGGCCGGACGGTTACAATCCTTGAAGGAGAGGGGCTTGTCAGTGGAAAAAAAGTAGTCCTTTACTGTGTGATCAGCCGGTTCGAGCTGTTTCAGCTAAAGCAGATGATTCAGTCTGTGGATGGAAGTGCGTTCATTACAGTCAGTGATGTATCGGAAATCATAGGCAGGCATATCAAGAAAAAGGATATCCGGGTATTAAATAAGGAGTAGGATTTTGAAGGGTTGCATTTTATGAAATTTATCGCCGCACAAAGTGCGTAGGTGCGAAAAATTTCAAAATGTGACCTTTTTTTATGTGCAGTCTATTTCGTATCTGTTCAGGGTTGACGGAATAGATACTGCATTTCTTTACCATATCTTAGCCGTATAAAGGAATGGGCTATGATATAATTCGACAATGGAGGGTGTTATCAATGAAAAAGAAGTTGGAAAAAGGATGGAACATGGGAAGGGAAATAGGAATCACCATCCTGATTTTGATCCTGTTTTTTGGAATCTGTCTTGTATTTCAACAGATTTTAAATATACAGCCATTAATACCGATGTTCTTTACATTGGCAGTATTTTTGGTATCAAGATTTACAACAGGTTATTTTTTAGGTGTTTTCGCCTCTTCAATCAGTGTATTGGCTGTAAATTATGCATTTACATTTCCGCATTTCCGGTTCAATTTTACAATTTCTGAAAACCTGCTTTCTGCCATTATTATGCTGATTGTTACCATTATGACAAGTACTATGACGACTCAGATAAAGAGGCATGAACAGAAAAAGAGAGAGATAGAGACGGAACGTATTCGTGCAAATCTCCTGAGGGCAGTTTCACATGATATCAGGACACCGCTGACATCTATTTATGGAAGCAGTTCCACTCTGCTAGAATGTGCAGATGCCCTGACAGATCAGAAAAAGGAGCAGCTGCTTATGGGAATCAGGGAAGATTCAGAGTGGCTTACAAATATGGTCGGAAATTTGCTTTCTGTTACCAAAATTGAAGGTGGCAGATTGAATTTACAGATCGTTGAAACATCTGTGGAAGAATTGATTGATGTTGTACTGGAAAAGTTTAAGAGAAGGTATCAGGATCAGGAGATATCTCTTTCTCTTCCGGATGCTTTTTTAAGTATAAAGGTCGATCCGATTCTGATAGAGCAGGTAATACTGAATATATTGGAGAATGCAGTTCAGCATGCAGTAGGAATGCAGGCAATATGCATTACTGTTTGCAAATTTGGTGATAAGGTTTCTTTTGAAATTGTGGATGATGGGTGTGGAATACCAGATGATATTTTGAAGAGGCTTTTTAAAGAAATTATTGAAAAGAAAGTAAGTGTGGGGGGATACAGAAAAATATATGGGCAGGATGAAAAGAATGTCCGGCCGATAGATGGAAACAGATTTAATATGGGAATTGGAATGTATGTTTGTGCAGCAATTATTGAAGCACATCATGGAGAGTTTTTTGCAAAGAATCTGAGTCCGAAAGGATGCAGTTTTCGCTTTGTATTATGATGGATTTCCTTAGTTGCGGTGGAGGTAGAGGATGGCAAATAAATATAAAATTTTACTAATAGAAGATGAAATAAACATCGTGAATTTTATAAAGGCAAGATTGGAAGCAAATGGTTATCAGACGATTTATGCAAATGGCATGCGGGATGGACTCATGATGCTCATGTCGCATTGTCCGGATTTGGTAATATTGGACCTGGGACTTCCTGATGCTGATGGAATGGAAGTAATCCGTGTGGTTCGTAAACAATCATTACTTCCGATTATTGTATTATCAGCCAGAGGCGGAGAAATGGACAAAGTGATGGCTCTTGATGAAGGAGCGAATGATTATATTACGAAACCTTTTGGAACAGAAGAACTTTTAGCGAGGATCCGTTCCGTTTTCAGAAATCAAAATCTTATTCAATATGGGGAAAACAGGAGTGAACAGTATGTGTTAGGAGGATTACAGATAGATTTTGCATCCAGACAGGTATTTAAGGAAAAAAAGGAAGTACATCACACGCACGGAGTTCAGCATTTTAGCCTTACTTGCTAAAAATTCGGGAAAGCTTTTAACGTATGATGAAATTATACGGCAGATATGGATATTATCAGATGAAGGAAGTATTAAAAAACTTCAGGTGAATATGGCAAATATCCGTAAAAAATTAGGAGAAAAACCGGGGGCAAATTTATACATATTTAATGAATTAGGTGTTGGATACCGGATGGGATAGGAGGTAAAAAATATGGAGCAGATAATGGCAGCAGTCTTACTGTCTGTGCTTGTTTTTAGCGGTCCGATTGGTCTGCTTTTCAAGTGGCTGATCCATCAAGGGAGATGGGATGAAATCAGATCGCAAAGAGCCGAAAAGACCATAAGAAATCATGAGATGAATTAAGGAAATGTCACGAAATAATAGGTTTTCATTTGTGAACATACCATGAAAAATACTAGATTAAGGAGAAGAGCAGGGTGATATGACAGCTGGATATTTGTTAGATATTGGACTGATTCTGTTTAGTACGAAACTTTTGGGGATTTTTACAAGAAGATTCTATATGCCGCAGGTAGTAGGTGCGTTGCTTGCGGGATTGATCCTTGGTCCCGGTATGCTGAATTTAATCGGTCAGAGTGATTTTCTGGTTCAGACAGCAGAAATAGGTGTTATTGTACTGATGTTTTGTGCAGGAATGGAGACAGATGTTCATGAATTAAAAAAAGCAGGAATGGCATCCTTTATTATTGCACTGATTGGTGTGCTTGTGCCGCTTGCCGGAGGATTTTTGGTGGCTTTTTTCTTCAACCGGAGGGGGATAATAGCATCTGATGTACAGTGCAGCCTATTCCTGCAAAATATATTTATAGGAGTAATTTTGACAGCTACTTCCGTCAGCATTACGGTAGAAACTTTGAAAGAAATCGGGAAACTTAACACGCATTCCGGTAATACAATTTTGGGAGCTGCCGTTATTGATGATGTATTAGGAATCATTGCACTTACTATTATTTCTAGTATGGCAGATGAATCTGTAAAAATAAGTATGACATTCTTAAAAATTATAGGATACTTTGTTTTTGTGATGATTGTCATTTTCTTATTTCGAAAATTATTTGATTTATGGTGCAGCAAGTCAGATGTCGGGCTTCGCAGGTATTCTATTATAGCCCTGACTTTTTGTGTACTTATGGCTTATGTGTCAGAGGAATATTTCGGTGTAGCAGATATTACAGGTGCGTATATTGCCGGTGTTGGGGTTTCTATGACAAAAAAAGAAGACTACATTGCTTCAAGAATCAACATATTATCGTATCTGTACCTGTCACCGGTATTT
>JAFVAA010000426.1 GCA_017476305.1 Lachnospiraceae bacterium | reverse complement strand
GGAAATGATTCTGACTTTTCGTTTTGAGAGAGAATCTAGGGGGGTAGAATTAGTAGCATGAGATTTGAAACTTTATTTCTGGAAATGAACATACCAAAAAAGAACGAAAACGAGAAATCCAAACACTTCTCTTTTTCGTTCCTTGAGGAAAGCATTTACTCAGCCATTCTTAGACAAACCCGAATTTATCTGTGAATTTTAAGAAGTCGGTTCGCTCCCTTTTGAAATTCATATTCTGTTTCCTTTATCTCAACAGAATATTTTTTTGATAGATACGCCATCACATCATCTATCAATTTTGTAGATTTACCATCTAAATCGCAAATTGGAAAAATTCTGACTTCCTTACATACACGCAACATTTCATTTATTGAGGCTATATGGAAATCATATCCAAGTGATGTATACATTAAAAGGAAATGAGAACTCAGCCCTATATCAAATTCTTCATTTTCATATGGCAGTTGATTTGGTAATTCATAATAGATATATCTTTCTTCCGACTTACCAATCTCATAATCTCTTAAAAACTCTTTCATAGCTGACATTCTAACAGTTTCTAACTCCTTGAGATTAGAAATTGTTGTCCATACATAGTTGTCTTTATTTTCCTCAATTTGTTGCATAACAGTCAACCGAACCTCTTCAATTCGCTTTTCTAACTGTTCCTTTGAAAACTGATAGATTATGTCAAAAGATTTGACAAAATATCCCTCTTTTGTCGCTTGTGAGTTAAAACTTGCAGGTCCATCTCCAAAACCTGCTATTTTCTTCTTTTTATCTTCGTCATTTAGAAGAAACATTGCTTTATACTCGTCAATGTTTCTTCCCCAAGGAACAACACTATCTAATAAAAAAGCCATTGCAAGTTTCCTCCTACAAACCTAAATTTATATGACCTTGTTCATTACATCATAGCATAGATAATCTCCATTATCTGTCAGTATTTTATTATATTCTATATCAATATAACCCCTGTTTAGATATATATGTTTTGCCGGAAAAGAGGCATCTATTTCTATATCTGAATATTCTTTTTCTATTTTTTTCTCGGCAAAATCTAATATTTTTTGTCCGTATCCTTTATGCTGAAATTCCCGCAATACAAATAACCGCAATATGTGATTTTCTTTGATTGTAACCGTGCCTACTGCTCTATCATTATCAGATAAATAATATACATAGCCATTTGCAATATCGCTAAATATATTATTATCAGAATGCAGTTCTTTGAAAAAAGCAACTGCCCCAATGGGATAATATTTGGGATATATTTCATCTATTGTAGTTTGCACAATATCAACAATTATTGACAACATATCTTTTGTTGCCGGCACTATCTTCATATTACACCTCCCTAACAATTAACATATTTGTTAATATTTTAGGCGTATTTTCTGCTTTTTCATACATTTATTCCACATATTTTCCGTATTATTTCTCGTTTCGGAACGAACAGGTATCATTTGGGTATCATGATACAATCTCTGTCGGAGTGCAAAGCACATACAACTTTCCGTCTGAATCTTTGATAACAAGATTCCTCACATTTGACTGATTATCTGGAACCGTCACATTAAATGTATGGTTTTCATCATCAATCTCATACCGCAGTTTCCGAAACATCGTTGCGGGCAATATCATTTGGCATGGCAGTTCCATCTTATGTGCTATGATATGAAAATTTGGATAAATCAATTCGCCAAATTGAAAGGCGGGTATGACATAGAGTCGTCCCTCTGCACTTCCCCCGAATCCGCCAAACTCTACATGGTCAATCACTACTTCCGCACCAAGTTTGGAGAGAAATTTTTCATCATCCACCCACACCGGGAACAGCGATCCTGTGTCTATCATAGCATCAAGACCATGCCAATTCTGTAAAAATGTGATAGGACGCTGTGTTTCATTATCCAATGGTAATGTAAACTGTTTCATAGCATACACCCCACAATTCCCATCGGTCCAAGACTGTCTGGAGATGTATATCTAACTACCAAATCCGGCTCGTTGTCGAATTTAATCTCTAATAATTCAGTCGAATTCTTTCCAACATATTTTACTACTGCAGACCGTACCGTTGCACCATTTTCCCAATCAATATCCACTAAGCCTATCCATTGCTCCGGATATTTTTCTTTGATTTCTGTCCATGTCATGCGTTCCTGCATAGCCACCACCTCCAAATTTCCATCTCAAACATTTTTCCAATCATTAACTTAAATTTAACCACATCATATATTAGACAATTTTACTAGAGTTTATAATAATCATTTCAGCAATTATTCTAACAAGAGGAATTTCTTTTTGAAGCGATTTTTCATCTTTATACGGTTTATATCTTTCTCTATTTTTTCCACTCTTACTATGGATAAGTGCATTTCTGATGAAATAGATACGTTTTGCAATTTTTGTATATATTCCTTCTGTGTCACTCCAAGAAAACGTTGGTGCTTTGCAAAAAGTAACCTTATTATTTTGATAATACAATTCCAATTCTTCATCCATTTGTCTCAACCTATCTCTTAATTGTAAAACCTCTACATATTCTTTTAAAACATACTTTAATGATTCTAACTCATCTCCTTGCCCTGATTCATCATTTGATCTCATCCTGTTTTTAACAAATGTAGCTATTTCATATACTTTTTCTTCATTCTTATACGAAAAATCCGGATGGGTTATATTGTCCGTTAAAGCCTCTACCATCTTTCTCTTATATACTTCATCATAAAAATATTCTATAATATGATAAAATGATATGTACTTAATATACGGATCTGTTGATGCAAATGCCAACCTATAATAATCAACAACATCATTTATATATTCTCTTCGCGGAATTATTTCTACATCTGTATCATTTATTGTCTTTCTATATATTCTGTTTTTGGGAAACATATCATCCAAATCCGAATATTCTAATACTGTCAACTCTGTTTTATATATATACTCAAATATATATGCCATTTTCTTAGTACGAAATTTTTCAATATCACAGGGGTTCTCAGCAAATATCGATTTGTTTTTCTGCTATAATTCTCATTCTACCACACCCATTCCACGAAAACAAGCCTCAACCCCTCTAAAATAAGCTTATTCCGCCTATTTTCCATCAACCTCCCCTCACCCTGAGATAATGAAGATTCCCATATCTATTAAAATAGAATTTTTATATAGCGACAATTTTATGTAAGCGTGGGTTGATATTTACCAGTGTTATTTTTAAGAGTGAAAAAAACGTAGAGTTTGAGGGTGACTTTAACTAAAGAGTCGTAATTTCGGCTCTTTGAACAGTATCATTATAAGAATTAGGCATCAGTTATCGTTGCTTATAACCAATGAAGTTATATCATAACCTTGTGACTTTAAATATTCAAATACGTTGGCATCATTAAGAACAACCTTTTCGGGATGTTTTTGTGGGTTCATCAGTTCCTCATAGTCGCATGGTGTAAACGGCTTTTTATTTTTTATCATGTGATAGAGGCTGACCATCATCATACGGGCAATGGCAATAATTGCTTTTTTATGTCCACGTCTTTTTCTTATCCGTCGGTATTTCATGGCAAAGTACGCCTGCTTTTTGCTTCTGTTGTGCATAACAGACACAGTTTTCCTCACATTCTTGTGATAAACTCAATAAGTGCATAAAATACCACAAACAGACCGAATATATACCCTCCAATTACTACAGCTGCCAACCTTCCCTTTTTCTGTTTTCTTAACCTGGCACACAAAACTACTGTCAAAAGAAAACCCACAAACAGGAAAAAAAGCAATATGCTTGTAAATCCCACAAACCATCCCCTCCCCTCTTAGCTATCCTCTTCTATATAAAGTAACCGGTTCCTTTCCGTATCCAAAAAAGCAGCGGAAAAATTCACACTATACCGCTCAAAAATTTCCATCTCATCATAAGGGGTATCCGCTTCGGAGTGACGGTCGTATAGAAAATAAAAACCATCCTCCGGAAGCTCCAGCTCCTCTCCTGCCCCATCTGTAAACCATCCCCTGGCATCCTCCGGAAAAGGAAGGGCATGCCAGTATTCTTTTCCCTGCACATTCTTTACGAGCTTTTGAAAAACGTCATCATCATACTGAACCCTTAAAATGGTATGTCCATCGCCTAAAAAACCTCCGTGAGAATCCTCCGTCTCCAGAATTTCCCCGCCATCCAACGTAAGACCACTCATCCATTCTGCCCTTGCAAGATATTTTCTTTCCGGATTCCCGAAAAACTGCTCATAGTCAGCAATCAGGGAAAGCTCTATCTGCTCCCTCATATGCGTTACTTCTTTTTTCATATCTGCGCCAGACACACAGGCTCCAAACAGCCATATAAAAATAATTTGCATGAAAAAAAAGCGTACCAGTCCAATCATCCTTTTCCCTCCCTAAGCTCCGGTAAAACTATTCCATTTCAGCACTTATATAGCACGCTATATCGCTATCACCTTCTTGCCAAAATAAGCCTTCCTGTCGCTATAATAGGACTGTCCTTTTTCCCGGCTTAGCAAGCACAATATAGCACACTATTTTTCTCTGTATTCTAAAAGATCTCCCGGCTGACAATCCAATGCATGACAGATTTTAATCAGCGTAGAAATCTTTAACGCCTTTGCCTTTCCGGTCTTTAGCACAGACATATTGGCTATCGTAATCCCCACCCGCTCTGCAAGCTCTGTCACACTCATCTTCCGTTTCGCTAACATCACATCTATATTAAAAACAATCTCTCCCGGTAATACCTCCTCTTCCATCCCAGGTTTCCTCCTTTCTGACCGCTCCCTTTTTCATTTTAAAGCGATCCATATAATCCAATACCAAATCCAATCATCCTCACACATTATCACGAAAACGCCTCTCTCCCGCAAACCGCACATATAAACGGTTAATTACCATTCACAACTGCCATAGCCCATCTTCCGTCTGTGAAAAGAAACGCTTATATCGTCAAATCACTTTCCTCCTGTAAAACTGCCGCCTTCTTTACCAAATGGGAAAGTGCTGCTGCAATCACGGAAATAACAATCCCGACAAATACCACAAACAGTGAAAAAATCACAACTCCCGGATGATTCATATTCATACACAGATACACCAGATTCCCGATAAAGAAAAATGCTGCATCCCCGATTGCCAGATAGGAAATTTTCTTTAACCGCTGTGCATTTTGATTCGTAAAGGATTCATCCCTTCCGATGCTCTCTGCAATCTGCCACCCGAAAAACAGTGCTACATAGCAGGGAATCCCCGTAATCCACAGAAAAACCAGCCACGGATAATACCGGTCAGAAAACTCCGGATAATCTGCCAAAATTCCCTGCCCGATATATGGTAGTAAAATCAAATAAATGATCAAACCACAGATGCCTGCACCTGCGACAATGCCCTTTAATAATCTTGATAAACTTTTTTGTTCCATTTCCTTCCCTCCATTCTAAAAATACTTCCTGCCATTTGCTCCTCTTACTCCTCTCCCCAAAAGGTTCCTGCACCGGTATATGCCGAAGAATCCATGAAAGAATATCTCTTTATCTTTCTCCCCTTCGTATCTGCCGCCCTTAGAAACCACCGGACATCCATCAGACCGGATATCGTTTCGTAGTAAAGATAATCACAGGAACCGTCATTCTTTAAAAGATACACCCGGTCTCCCGCTTCTTCTGGTCCGTCTTCAGGATTTCCCGCAAAACCGATGCACTTTCCAATCTCATTTCCAGGCAGAAAATTTTTAATCCCCGCATAGGTCACATACAACCGGTTACGATAGGTAATTCCCGTGCCGGCACCTCCCCCGACCGCATCCTCTGCCATCTTCTCCGTAAAGCCCGGTGCCACCTGCCACTCGAATTTAATCGCATTTTCCGGAAGCGTCCGGTCAATCCTCCCCATGCAGCCGGTCAAAAGAAAAACGCAGCCGAGCGCACACAAAAAAACTCCTTTCCTCATCCCCTCACCTCGCTTCTTGAATTATCGTTTCGCAAAATGATTTTATTGTCTTACGATAAATCCATTATAACATAAATAATTCCTTTGTCAATAAAAATTTATCGTAAAGCAATAAATTTCCTTTTTTTCTTTAAAGTGAAGCTATACACCTGGGGGACAGTTCATTAAATCGCATAGAGGTAAGAAAATAAATAGCAAAAAGGTTACGTTTTACACTAAAAATGGAATTTTTTTGCTATTGGAGAAACGGAAACATTATGGTACAATAGTTATGAAAGCAAAAGCAAACATTAGGAGAAAAGCTATGAAGAAACTACAAAAAATTTTGCATTACATAAAATCAAGTAAATATCTGCTATGTCTGGTCAGTCTTTTTTCACTTAGCCTCCTTTTGAATCTTTTGGCATTTAATGAGGATTTTTGTAACGGATATACAAATACGGTCTATGCCGTTCTCTCTGATTTTTTCGGAAGATCAACAAACATTCTTCCTTTTTCTCTCGGAGAAATCTTTATGTATGTTGGCGGTATTTTTCTGCTCCTGTCTTTCTCCTTTGCCCTTTTGCTGTTTCCTTTCAAAAAATCACGAGGCTATGCCCGTTTTACCAAAATTTACTTTAAAAGTCTGCCCCTCGTCTGTACATGTTTTCTCCTCACCTATACGCTTCAATGGGGAATCCCTTTTCGCAGCAGTCTTTTAGGAGAATCCGGACATTTCGAAAAAGAATATTCTACAGAAAATCTCCGTGCGCTTTGGCTGGATACAGTGAATCACCTGAACGAAGCCTGCAGGCAGGTACCACGTGATGAAGACGGACATATTATATTCGATACCAAGGAAAACACAGAGCAGAAAACCATCGAAGCCATGAAAGCCATCTCTGACAGATATCCCAGATTAAAGGGCTTCTATCCCACCATCAAACCGGCACTCTGCTCCGATGTCCTCCGGTGGATGGACATTGGCGGCTATACTTACCCTTATACGATGGAAATCACCTATAATAAATACATAACCAGTTTATATTTCCCCAGTCTTTATGCACATGAATCCGCACATCATCAGGGCTACTACCAGGAAAATGAGGCAAACTTCTTAAGCTATCTGGCCTGTTCGGGCAGTAGTGATCCGGTACTGCGCTATTCCGCTTTCCACACCATCTTTTTCTATATTGATGATGCATATGTATCTGCCCTTTCTAGTCCGGATATTGACAAAAGCCTCATCGAGGAGTACCGAAATACCAGATTAGACGCACAGATTGCCCTGGATGAAAAAGAGGAAAGAAAAAAGGTGGAGAAATCCTATTCCTCCACCTCACATCCACTCCAGAAATACTCCGATGTTGCCGAAAATGCCGCCGATGTCGGCTGGAGTACACAGAGCGATGTTTTAAAAGAAAACGGTTATGATGGTGTCGTGCAGCTCCTGCTGGAATATTATGATACCTCTTCCCAAACAGAGAGCTTTCCTACCCACTAACGGGGCTGCCATGTACTGTTGAAAAACTAAGGCTGCGCCCATACCTCACCAAAATCATAATTATCGTCCCTGGCTGCCCACTTTGTGCCCAAAGACGCTTTCCCATTGGAATCCAGGCTCTCCAGAGTATAGCCAATAAACATCTCTACATGAGAAATCCCTTTATATCGTCCGTTTTTTGCTCCGGTCTTAAAAGTCAGTGCTCCTGGCAGGTATTTCATTTTCTGGATATTTTTCCAGCCATCCCCTTTTACTATCTTTTTATGATCCGCACAGTACTTCGCCACATCTGCAGCTACTGGTGCATAGTTTTTCGAACCGAAGGATTTGCCTTCCTTTTGATATGCTTTCCATACCAGCGCACTGCAGTCATAATAATTTTTCTGCATCCTCTTTGGCTGGCTGTATGTCCAATGTGTTCCAATATATCTGGCTCTCTTTACTACCTTCAATCTTTTTGCAGATACTACAGAAACCACGCAGCCCACATAAATTTTCCCGACCTTGGCTGTGATGACCGCATTTCCTGCCCTTTTTGCCTTGATCTTTCCCTTTTTAGTAACAGATATGACCTTTTTATTCGAACTTTTCCATATAGCACTGGATCCATTTTTCACCTTTAAAGTCTTTGACTTTCCGGGTGTCATATAAAAAGAAGTGGAACCCTTAAATTTGACCTCTTTTACCGAAATCGTGACAGAAAACGTTTTCCCATTCAGCACGACCGTCACACGGGTAGTTCCTGTTCCCGAGACTTCAAAATACAGTACGCCATTATAAAGCTCTGCACTTACATCCATTGCGCGATTTGCCGCAGTGACGGAATACGTAAAACCAGGAGTATCCTCTGATATATTTTTTGGCAATCCGGTAATCTTTGTAGAAAAGGAAGTATCTGCATAACCATCGTCTGCCGCTACATATTCCGTAAATTTTTTGGTCGCCAGTTTAACTCCGGACATGTTCACATTTATCGTGATGGAATAGCTTTTTTCCTCTAATCCCTCGATTCTTTCCCATTGCGAATTATATGCCGTCACAATAACGGTATTTTTCCCCAGACCTCTTGTCGTAAAGACACCATTTTTCTCTAATGTCATACTCTCATCATCGAAATCACTATATGTATACTGTACATAGGCAATCTGCTCCTTAAATGGAGCATAAACAGAATCTGCACTCTCCAGATCCAGCTTGAACTTTCCCTGCTCCCCATAGGTAATAAAGATTTCCTCCTCTGCCCCCTGAGTTCCCAGCATGATTTTCCTTCCTGTGATTTCCTCCTGCGCATCCGGGTTGGTATAATCATCATAGCCGGATCTTCTATCGTCATCGTCGTAGTCATCATCATCGTCATCGTCATAGCCATAATCATCATCGTCATAGCCATAATCATCATCGTCGTAGCCATAATCATCATAACTATAGCCGTCATCCCCGGCTGCATTTACACGATGAAGGTTCGCAGGTTCTGCACATAAGCACAGACACAGGATTAAAATACTACATAAAAATTTTCTACCCTTTCTCATTTCCTTTTCCTCTCAGTTCTGTTGTATTTTCCCACCCATTTATCACAAGTATCATTCACTTTCAGACAGCTCTGAAATTTGCTGTCTTTACAGCTTTTCAAGAT
>JAFVAA010000425.1 GCA_017476305.1 Lachnospiraceae bacterium | reverse complement strand
CTTTGGAATCGAATGCTCCGGAAGGCGGCGGAGAGTGTAAGCCGTCCGTAAGCATGGAAACGACTCCTGTGGATTTTGTTTCTGAGGGCATGAAAAAGGAAAACAAAAGATTTTCCGGCGATTTGGAGGTAGATGTGACCAACATTTTGCTTGAGATAGGAATTCCTGCACATATTAAGGGGTATCAATACATAAGAGAGGGAATCATCATGTCCTTTTATGACAGGAATATGCTCCATTATATTACGAAATTTTTATATCCGGCCATTGCAAAGAAGTATAAAACGACTTCCTCCAGTGTGGAACGAACGATCCGGCATGCGATAGAAATTGCATGGCGCAGGGGTGATTTGGAAATCCTGGAGGAAATCTTTGGAAATACAGTTTCTGCCGGAAAGGGGAAGCCGACAAATTCAGAATTTATGGCACTATTAACAGACAGACTACGTCTGGAGTATCGGAGAACCAGCAGAGTATCCTAGCTTAAGCCGGCTTGCCGCTGACTTTGGAAATTTTCTTGACGAGTTCCTACAATTACGATATAATATAAACTAATTGTGTAGAAAGGCTTTTGTATTAGCGGATCGTTCGGTGCTTTTGCGCCTGAGATTATCTGTATATTGTATACAAAAATACATAAATACAAATATACACGACACAGACCGCATTGTAGAAAAGCAAAGGAGGGATTCATATGCGTGCAAGCTCTATGATGTCGCTGACGGATACGTTGGATAATAAATTCGATGAGTTGGTAGAAAATTGTATGAAATCAGGTGCCATTGACCTGAATCTGTATCAGGAATACGATGTAAAACGAGGACTTCGGGATAGTACAGGAAAGGGAGTATTGACAGGGCTGACAGAAATTTCTGACGTAATCGGGTACGATAATGTAAATGGGGTGAAGGAGCCGACAGAAGGAAAACTCTATTATCAGGGTTACAATGTAGAAAAAATAGTAGGAGCAGGACTGGAAAAGAGGTATGCATTTGAAGAAGCTACGTATCTTTTACTGTTTGGAAATCTTCCGACCGGAGAGCAGCTAAAGGATTTTGAAGAGATTTTATCCAGTCTTCAGGAGCTTTCCGGACAGTTCGTAAGAGATGTGATCATGAAGGCTCCGAGTGCGAATCTGATGAATGGCCTGCAGAAAAGTGTCTTGACACTATATTCCTATGATGCGGATCCGGATAATATTTCTGTTCCGAATGTACTTAGGCAGTCTTTGCAGCTCATAGCAAAGCTTCCGTTAATTGCAGTATATAATTACCATGCGTATCGTCACTTTACATTTTTAGAGCCATTAGTGATCAAACCGGCACTGAAGCAGTATTCTACTGCTGAAAATATATTGCAGATGCTGCGCCCGGATGGACAGTTTACGCAGCTGGAAGCCAGAGTGTTAGATGCTGCACTTGTGCTTCATGCAGAGCACGGGGGAGGAAATAATTCTACTTTTACCAATCATGTGGTGACTTCCTCCGGTACAGATACTTATTCTGCGGTTGCAGCTTCTATCGCCTCCTTAAAGGGTCCGAGGCATGGAGGGGCAAATCTGAAAGTACAGCAGATGATGCGGGATTTAAAGGAAAATTGTCCGGATCCGGGAAGTGAAGCTTCTGTCCGTGAGTATCTGCAAAAGATTTTAAAGAAGGAAGCCTTTGACGGATTGGGACTGATCTATGGAATGGGGCATGCAGTCTATACGCTTTCTGATCCGCGAGAGGTGATTTTAAAGGGATATGCAGAGACTCTTGCGAAGGAAATTGGCATGGAAGAGGAGTTTGCTTTATATGAGCGTGTGGAAAATATTTCTAAAGAGCTTTTAGAAAATCGTTCCCATGTGATGAAGCCGATCTGTGCAAATGTAGACTTTTATAGTGGTCTTACCTATACGATGCTCGGCATTCCGGAGGAGTTATTTACGCCGCTTTTTGCGATTTCCAGAATTTCAGGATGGAGTGCGCATCGTTTGGAGGAGCTCGTAAATAAAGGAAAGATCATTCGTCCGGCCTATAAATATGTAGGGCATCATGTGGAGGAATAGGATTTTTTGTGAGAAAAAATACAGGTGTCCGGGTTGAAAAACACAGTTTTGACATAAAGTGAAAAAAATTGGAATAGAAAACAAAATTTGTCACATACTATCTTTTGCAGGAACAGGAAATGTGTTTCCTGTTCTTGTATAGATTTTTATGAGAGCAAGGAACTGTTTCAGGTTCCCAAAAGAAAGGTATGGTGATGATTTTGAGAAAAAAATATTTAGTTTTAACGACAGTATTATGTTTATCCATGATGCTATTTGCAGGCTGTGGAAATAATAACAGCACAGATAATAACAATGCAGGTACGGAAGCTACTGCTTCTCCGGGAAATTTAGGAGAGGATGTAGAAAATGGTACGGATAGTGCCGTTGATGACATTGGAGAAGGGGCAAAGGATGTTATTGATGGGGCGGAGGATGCTGTCGATGGTGCTGCCAATGGTACGAAGAAGGCGATTGACGGTGTGACGGATGATAACGAGGAAAGAAATATGGACGACACGAATTCAGCGACAGATACAGACACCAACAATTCCGTGACAAGTGGTAAGAAAAACTAGTACATTATAAATTTAATTCCTTTATGTTAAATGCAGGAAAATTTTTCATATACAAGGAAACCGAAAGAGGCGTAGCGGGCTACGCTGATTGAGGCTGACTCAGCATATGGAAAATTTGACAAATTTAACGTAGAGAGAAATAATTTATGATGTACCAGATATTTAGAGAAGCTCTTCGAAGATCTTCTAAAGCTCCGTGAGTGAGCAAGCCCCTCCTAAGTAAAGTGCGATAGGAGGGGCTTGCTCGTTTTATTCTATTCGCTTTTTGCTATAGTGAGATGGCATAGAGGACGCAGTCTCTCCCTTTATATTCTATATCTTTTTCGAAAGCCATTCCTAAATTTTTGGCGGTTTCTATAGAACGGGTATTTTCTTTATCGATGACAGCCACAATACGTTTGATATCAAGCTCTGTTTTTGCATATTCGAAAACGGCTCTGCAGCATTCCAGGGCGTAGCCGAACCCCCAATGTTCTTTGTCTAAAAGGTAGGAAAGAGTAATTTCCGCTTTTCCATCCACCATCTGGTTTTCAATTCCACATCTTCCGATGAGGGCTTTGGATGTTTTGCTGTAAACGCCCCAGATGCCATAGCCGTAGAAGGAATAGACATTTCTGATATAGGCAGCCTGTTTTTCGATTTCGAATTCCATATATTCATCAATTTCCGGAACATATTTTCTGACCTCCGGATCCTTATAGATTTCATACATCATGGCAACATCCTTTACAGACATTTCGGAGATCACGAGATGCTTCGTATCGGCAATCGTAATCGGAATTCCGTTGCTTCTTTTGTGTACGTTTTTGAAAAATCTGTAATCTATGGTTTCAAAGGATTCTAAAAGAACATCTGCACTTTTTAGATCCTGCCTGCCAGAATGTGGGTTGACATATCCGACGCAGGTGATTCCCGCAGCTTTGGCAGCTTCTGCTCCGAACTGTGAGTCTTCCACTACCATCGCTTCTTCTGCCTTTACCCCTAATTCCTTTAATGCGTAGAGAAAGGTATCCGGTGCCGGTTTTGGATTTTTTACCTGGGAACTGGAAATCAGTTTTTTGAAATATTTCTTTATGCCTAATGCTTTTACTGCTCTTTCGATTTCAGAAGGGGTGGAGGAGGATGCGATGGCCACATGGTATCCGTTCTGGTATAAATTTTTGAGTAATTCAGTTATTCCCGGAGATATCGTATAGCCTTCCTCTTTTAAAAGCTTTCTTTTTTCTGTTTCCACTTCATTTAGCAATTCTTCCGCTGATATAGAAAAATGAAACTCTTTTATCACGGTTTCAATCATATTTTCTGTAGAACTTCCAATAAATTGTTCGTGATAACTGTCATCTGCCACGGCTCCATATTTCCTGAATACGTTTAAGGCAGCTCTTCCGTGCTGTGGTTCGCTGTCTATGATGACTCCGTCCATATCAAAAATAATCGCTTTTAGCATAATGATCGCCTCCTTTTCTGTCCGTTTTTTAAAAGCTCTTAACAGTTTTATTATAGCAGAGACAGGAAAAAAGAACAATGAAAAACTGCGCAGAGTATTGCCTTTTTTATAAGGTTTCTGTTATACTATACATAAGTTTGGTTATTTACATGATCAGCAGGACGGATTTGAATTTTAAAGCAGATGGGAGAGAAGATATGGCAAAGATGAAACCATTTCGGGCAGTGAGACCAAAAAAAGAATTTGCAGCAAGGGTAGCAGCATTACCGTATGATGTTTACAGCAGGCAGGAAGCAAAGAAAGAGGTAGAGGAAGAACCTTACTCATTTCTGAAAATAGACCGGGCAGAAACGCAGTTTCCGGATGAAGTAGACACTTATGATGACAGGGTATATGAAAAGGCCAGGGATATCTATCAGGAGATGAAGACGGATGGCATTTATATAGAGGATCCGGACAGATGCTATTACATCTATGAATTGACGATGGATGGCAGGGCACAGACGGGAATTGTGGCTGTTGCAAGTGTGGATGATTATAGGAACGGTGTTATAAAAAAACATGAGAATACCCGTGAAGAAAAGGAACAGGACAGGATTCATCATGTAGACACCATGAGTGCACAGACAGGTCCCATTTTTTTGGCATACCGTTCAAATGATGCTTTAGATCAGATCGTTTCGAAGGTAAAGACGGAAACGGAAGCCCTATATGATTTTACGGCGAAAGACGGGATAGGGCACAGGGTATGGAAGGTTTCCATGGCTGCTGATGTAGAAAAGATAGAAAAGACGTTTGAGCAGATTGGGGAAATCTATATTGCAGATGGACATCACAGAGCAGCGTCGGCGGTCAAGGTGAGTTTGAAACGCAGGGAAGAGCATCCGGATTATAAAGGAACAGAGGAATTTAATTTCTTCCTATCAGTACTGTTTCCGGATACCGAGCTCCTCATCATGGACTATAACAGAAGCGTCAAGGATTTAAATGGCTTGACGAAGGTTGAATTTATAGAAAAAATACAGGAAAACTTTACGGTAACAGAGCTTGACGGACCAAAGCACCCGTGGGCGAAGGGACAGGTTACCATGTATTTGGAAAAGCAGTGGTATTTATTAGAAGCAAAGGGGGAGCTTTTAAAGATTACGGATGCAGTGGCTTCTTTGGATGTTTCTCTTTTACAGGACTATTTATTAAAGCCTGTACTTGGAATCGAGGATCCACGCACCGATGAAAGGATTGCATTTATCGGTGGAATCAGAGGCTTGGAAGAACTGGAGCGGCGGGCGGATGAGGATATGAAGGTTTCTTTTGCCATGTATCCGACATCTATCCATGAACTGTTTGATGTGGCAGATGCCGGACTTTTAATGCCGCCAAAATCCACATGGTTCGAGCCGAAGCTTCGAAGTGGAATTTTTATTCACGAGATTGAGCAATAGGTGATTGCCTGGGAGATGATACATGGGAGGATTTTAGCAGATGAATAAAAAATTGTACGATTTAATGGATTGGGCAGAGATAGAAACCATCGTGTATGCGGAGCATGACCATCCGGAAGAGGTGCTTGGGGCGCATAAGGTTTCCGGTGGGATTTTGATTCAGGCATTTGTTCCGAATGCGACTTCTATGTTTGTGAAGTCATTAGAGGATGGAAAGCTGCACAGGATGTCGGAAGCAGATGAAGCGGGCTTTTTTTCCGTTTTAGTACCGGGGAAAAAGATTTTTTCGTATACTCTGGTGGTGAAATTTGCGGATGGCAGGGAAAAAAATTT
>JAFVAA010000424.1 GCA_017476305.1 Lachnospiraceae bacterium | reverse complement strand
CTGGCAGTCTGAAAGATGCTGGAAATTCCTCCAAAAGCACAAAGTCCGACAAAAATACCGTACTTCAGCCAGGGTGCTAAAGAAATCCCGGAAAAAACCTTTCCCCCTGTCGTAATTTCTAAAAAGCCAATCCCTATGTACTTCAGGGAATGGTCAATGGGTATAAAATCCTGAATCATCTGGATCAGAATCGAAAAAAGCAGGATATATCCTCCGATTTTCGTAATCGTAAGAAAGGAATCCATGATACTCTCATCCAAAGCCTCTACCACTCCGGGACGGGAGACCTGCTTCAAAGCAGCACCTTTTCCGGAAAAGGCAGAATTTTTCTTTCGGAAAACGGAACCTGGGAATGGCTCCGAATGCATATGATATTTTTTTCTCGTATAGAAGGACTGAATCCATGCAGAAAACACGATAAAGATAAAAATCTCCACAGGCATCCGAAGGTGCAGGCACTCCACCCCGATATAGCTGATCAAAAACATCGGACTGGCATTATTACAAAAAGAGAGGAGATACTCTGCCTCCTCTCTCGTAATTTCCTGATTGAAATACATCTGTCCCGTCACCTTCGCCCCCACCGGAAACCCGGAAAGAAATCCGATCACGACCGGATACGCACACCGGTATGGAATCGCAAAAAGTCTGGAAAGAAAAGGTCCGATCAGCCTGTTTAACGGTTCCGTAATTCTTTCCTTCATCATAAAACCGGAAATGATCATAAAAGGTAAAAGTGCCGGCATCACCGTATAGAACCACAGTGCCAGCCCTTCCTTCGCACCGGCACTGACTGTCTTTGGAAAGAAAAGAAAAAACAATACCAGAAAAACCGTAAATAAAATCAAACCCCTTCTCTTTACCCTCTGTTTCGACCTTCGCATCATAAAACTCTCTTTTCACGTACCTCTTACTCTATTTTACGAAACAAAACAGGCATATATTCCTGCTTTTCATTCGAAAATCACTTCATTCTGTTTTTCAGGCTTCACTCCTTTTCACCAAAGTAAGGAACTAAGATGCCCCTCATACCTGCTCCCTGCTCCAGACATAGCAGTAAGCCTGCGTCCTCGCCGCAAACGGTTCCTTTCGAATCAGCTCTCTGACCTCCTCCTTTGTATACCACCCCGGCACAATCTCCTCTACCACGGAAGTGCTTTTCCTGAAAGCCCCTCTTGCCTTTCCCACGATACACACATTCGTCTCATTTGCAAAGCCAATCGCACTATAGCTAAGCGGAATTTTATCCTCTATCTCATAAAGCTCCAGTCCCGTTTCCTCCCAGAGCTCTCTTTTTGCCGCCGCCTCCGGTGTCTCGCCCGGATCGATAAGCCCCGCTGGAAAGTTATAGATCCACTCTCCCGTCGCCATGCGAAACTCTCTGTCAATGAGAATCCTTTCTCCGCTTTCATCCGTGATAATCAGTACCACCGCATCCGGCTTTTTCGAAATCAAATACTCCTCCGTCCGAATCTCCGGATTTCTACTGATCATCTCATACACCTTTTTCCCGCCATCCTCTGTCTCATACGTCAGATCATAGCGATGGATAAATTTTCCCCCTAACTTCTTTTCTATATTTTTTAATTTCATAAATCCATCCTGCCCTTTCTTCTATAGCTTTCTTATTCCGTCTCCATCCAGTAATCCTCGGTTACTCCTTTATATCCCGGCTCCTTCGTATACTCCTCATACATCTGAACCATATCATCATCCGAAATAGCATAGTCATAAATCCTAAGACCACTCAGATATCCCACATAGGTACGCTGGAAAGGATCCCCTCCCAAAAGCACCTGCCTGCAGCCAATCTGATTCGGCATATTGATGTGCATATTTCCCTTCCTTCCATTGATAAAGTAGCGCACGGATTCATCGGATGCATCGTATGCCACAATGATATGACACCACTCGTTCAGCTTCATCGCCCTGCAGTGTGTATCAAAAAAACCGACACCATCATCACTAATACGAAAACAACTGATGCCATCATTCGCATTGGTATAGGGAACATAGGAGGTAAAGCCCCCTTCATAGCGCATGTAGACGACACTTCCCCAGTTGACCTCCTCCTCCGGATAGATCCAGAAAGAAACCGTATAGCTGTTCGATGCGAAAAGAAGCGGTGGCAGCTCCACCACATTTTCCCCAATCTCTCCACCGGAAAAGTGCAATGCTCCCCATTTATCACTGATTCCCGGCACAAAGGTCACTCCATTTCCTAAAAACCTTCCACCATTTTCCCCTTCTGTATCCAAAAGATTGCCCAAAAATGCATAGCTTACAGCTCCCTTCGGCAGCTTATCCCCTATGTACTCTGCATAATGCTCCGGCTGAAAATACACACCCTTCGAAAGCTCTCCCATGGCATCACATCCACTTCTGGCTAAAAATCTTTTATCCTCTGCATCTAATTCTCCCATCACCACGATTTTGTTACGTGCATCCTTGATCAGACGAACGATAGAGCGAACCGTCTTACGGCTCTGCTTCTCCTTTAAGCTGGCAAGGAGCCATTCCGAATCGAAATATACCGTAGAAATAGGCATCGTATTGATATAGCGAATCGAGATAAAGTTCGCTCCGAACCGGAACAAAGACAATGTAACCCCTAAATCCGCGATCCGTTTCATCCCAAAAATCATACGCTCGGTATCCCGCACCCCTAAAGCCAGCTCTGTCACGGAGATATCTAACTCATCCGGTGTGACACCATACGTTTCAAAAAAATCCTTCAGGGAATTTTCCAGCTGCCTGTCTAAAAATAAAAGTCTCGAAAGCACAATACTGAACTTTAGCTTTCGCTCCATCCCGCCACTATACTTATATTTATGAAGTACCTGAAAAAGCTTTTCCAAAAGAAAGAGATCCAAATCCCTGATGTAACCGTTATTTTCCAAAACCGGACGATAATCCGACGGAAGCCGTCTTTTTCCATCTGCCGTATTCCAGACAGCGACCACATGTGTCAGTTCTAACATCGAGCTCTGCATATTTAATAATGGCAGAAATTCGAGGGTGAACCTGTCATTTTTCACTGCATCCGGTGCTTCATCCGCAATCCTGTGCTCCAGTATCGTCCTTTCGCGGATATCCTCAAAAAAGACACATCTGCGCTTTCCGGAGCGTTTTGCTGCATACATGGTCTCATCGCCCATTTTTAGTAACTCTGTTAAAGAGTCCTCCTTCGTATCACTCGTCACCGCACCCGCACTGACAGAAATCACGGAAATTCCCGGGATTTCTGTACGGCTTTTAAAAATCTCCCGGAGAATCTGTCCATAAATCTCCGTAATCTCATCCCTGGTGCGCTCGGAGGAAAATAAAAGGACGAACTCATCACCACTCATGCGTACAGGATACCCCTCTTCACCACCACTCTTTGAAAGTGCATCCGCAGCACACTTTAAAACCCGGTCGCCCTCCTCATGTCCATATACATCATTCACCGTCTTAAAATTGTCCAAATCCATATAGAGAAGACTAAACCGTTTCTTCTCCTCTAACACAGGACTTTTTTCAAACAGCCAGTTCCGGTTATAAATCCCCGTAAGAAAATCCCTGTATACCTGTTCAGACATATGATACTCCTCCCATCCTGCTCTGCCTGTTTACATTTTCTGAACATCTCTCTTATTTCAGGCAGCCCTTTCTAACTAAATATGAAACTTCCTTTTCAGCTCCTGCCTCACCTTTCTGTGCCCCAACATCACCGTTCCCAGGAAGAACAGCACGGAAGCCACCAGAGATGTAGAAATCAGCTTTTGGTTTTTCAAAACTCCCGTCACCATCAGGAGCAGCGTAACCGCACTGAACATCACCATAAAAAACTGCAGTAAAATATAATTCTGATAATTTTTATGATTAACCAGCATACAAAAAAGAATCACCACCAAAAAGCTGTCGATCAGGATTGGCAGACCATACCCGATAAACACTCCGTGTTTTCCGAGCATTTTATCTAAAAATAAAAGCAAAAGCAGAAATAATCCCATCTGCATATAGATTTTCGCAATATGCCCCACCCTTACCCGAAAAATATTCCAGAGGCAGAGGAAAAGAAAGACAAGAATCCCGCCCAGGAGCACGGACCATGGGTACGGATTGGCTTCAAGAGTAAATACATTGATCAAAACCAGAATGCTTTCCACCATAATGACGAAAAAAAGCACTGCTGCCAAAATCCTTTTCCTTCTTCGAAACTGCTCCCTTATTTCCGGATAAGCATTGGAAACCTCCGTATTTCCCTGCCTAAGTGCCATTTTACAAAAAGGACAGACCGGAGACCCGTCTAAAATTTCAAATCCGCAATGATTACATCTCATATTTTTTCTCCATCTTTTCTTTCCTGTTTCCCATCTACTCGCTCCAAAGACCATTCGTTTCAATCTGCACGGAAATTCCATCCTCCACAATTTTCCTGAAAAAACGTCTTTGTACCGAATTATCCTTTAAAATGGAAGAGAACGAAACGACCAGCTCATCTCCATAGGAGCACACCGTCGCTTTCATATTCTGTCCGGTGGATGCCGATAAAAGTGCCTGTATTCTTTTGATATAAGGTCTGTAGGCATCCTCTATTTCTATATTTCCCAAATTGGTAATCGTCGTAGTCGTCGCCTTTGCACTCATCCGGTATACGAACTTGATCGCCAGCTTCTTTAAAAACAGTGGTACGATCCGGAGTGCTTTATTTTTCTGGTTGGAAACATTGTAGGAAAATAATTTTTCCAGGGCTTCCTTTGTAAGCTGCTCTCTTAAGCTTTCCGCTACCTTTTCTAAAATTGTTTCAAAATCTTCATTATCCTTTTCCGGCAGATAGGCTGCACTCACCATCACAAAAAAATTTCTCGCCGTCACGGAACCAAAAAGCTTTCTCAAATTCACAGGTACACATACTACAATCGGCTTTTTCCCCGCCATGCCATGCAGTGCTTCCACATAAATAGCATAGACAAAGGCTGCCGTCAGATATTCATTGATGCTTACATTAAACTTTTTACAGTGTTCCTTCAGGCTCTGCACGGAGAGATAGCCATGAATCACCCCCAACTCTCCGCGCATCAGCTTTTCCCCCGTCACATGTACCGCATTTACCTTTCTGTAGCTCTTTTTCTCCGGATGTCTGTAATTTTTTAAATAGCCATCCTCCGCATTTAAGGACGTCTGTTCGGATAAAAACCCCTCATTTTCATCCTGAATGGAAGGATTCACCAATCGCAGGTACTCATAGGTCAGCTCCCTTAAAAAATTGATTCCTCCCATCCCGTCTGCCAGCACATGAAATACTTCCAGATTGATTCTGCATTCATAGTAGGTCACACGGAACAGATAATATTTATTATCTCTGGATTCGATGTAGCTGCAGGGAAATGTATTTTCCTCCCGCACGACCGGAGCTCCATTTGTATTCCGCTCAAAATAATACCAGAACATCCCCGTCCGCATGCGGACATTCATATAATCAAACCATGGAAGAATATTATGCAGTGCTTCCTCCAGCTTTTCGGGAATGATCTTTTCCGTCAGTGTAAATGCGATGCGATACACATTGGTCATGCGTTCTGTCGCAATGACCGGAAAAAGATTCGCCGTATTATCCAGCTTTTCCCAGCCAATCTCTGTTCTGCTTTTCCGTTCTCTCATTTCCTTTTCCCCATAATACGCATTTCTATTTACCGTTCCTTAGGAACTGTAAATAATTAAACTTTACAACTTTTCTTCCGAAACACTTGCACATAGGGTGTTTTAGGAGAAAAGTTGATAAAGTTATTTTAACCGTTCCTTAGTCACTAAAATCATGGTCAATATTGATATCACACCGATACTCCGGATATTTTTTAAGAACCTTATCCTGTACCCTTTTGCAGACCTCTGCCGTCGAAGGCGCACTATAGGAAACCACCAGATCAAAGCTTATGCTTTTCCTCTCCTCGTCCACATAAAAGCCATGCATTTGCAGGACATGTTCCTCTTCCTTTATGATTTTATAAACACTAGTCCTGATTTCGATAATCTTTGGATTCGTGACATTGGTCGCATAAATCCCTATCGTCATCCCAATGGAAAATTTTTCATAGATATCTGCCATGATTTTTCTGGTCAGACGGTAGATCTCATCTGCATTCATCGTTTCATTCACTTCGATATGGACCGAACCGATGGAACGGGATGGTCCGTAATCATGCAGCACCAGGTCATAAGCACCATTGACTCCGGAATATCCACAGATCTCCTTTTTTATCGCAAGAGAAAGCTCCCTGTCCGTACGGTCTCCAATGATGCTGCTCAGTGTCTCTAAAAGGATTTCAAGTCCTGCCTTTATGATGAACACGGAAAGAAGCACACCTAAAATACCTTCCAGAGTGATATGCGCAAACATACTGATGAGAGCCGCCACAAAGGTAGAAAGAGACAGTACCGAATCCATAAAAGCATCCGTCCCTGATGCAATCAGGGACTGGGACTGTACCTTCTCGCCCATTTTTTTCGTATAGCTCCCAAAGAAAAACTTCACCACGACAGCTACCCCGATGATAATGAGGGAGACCTTTGTATACTCTGCCTTGCTTGGATGAACCACCTTTTCCACGGATTCCTTTAAAGAAGTGATACCCGCCATCAAAACGAGCACCGCTACGATCACGGAGCTCAGATACTCGATTCTTCCATATCCATAGGGATGCTTTTTATCCGGAGCCTTTGCAGACAGCTTCGTTCCCACGATGGTGATTACCTGTGAAAATGCATCGCTTAAGTTATTCACTGCATCTAAGATAATGGCTATGGAATTTGCCATGAGCCCGACTACAGCCTTAAAAGCTACCAAAATAAGATTCATGATAATTCCCTGAATACTTACCCTGATGATTACCTTTTCCCGATCCATATCTTTCTCCTTTTTCACTGCTTATTTTTTCCATTATACAAAACTTCGGAATAATGTTCAAGAGCGAACTAAAAAGGGAATAATCTCTTGCTTTTTTTCATACAGATACTATAATGTTATTTAGGAACCGTAAATCTTTAACGCATCATATCATGATATACGGATTAACGCTCAGATTTACCGGCTTTCGTAAAACAGACACCGGCTGACTGTCTGTTTTCCACGAAAGTCAGGAAAATATCAGCGTTAATCCGTATTGTAGAAAGGTGGAAAACATATGAAAGTTCTTATTATCAACGG
>JAFVAA010000423.1 GCA_017476305.1 Lachnospiraceae bacterium | reverse complement strand
CTCCAATGTCACCTCATCGCACCAAAGCTCCTGATTCCCGGAAAGCCAAAGAAGCTGCTCCTTCTCCGCCGGTGCAGACGCCTCCAAAGTCTCCTCATCCACTTCTGATGCGGAGACTTTGGGAGCATTCCCACTCGTCTCCGGCGTGGATGCTTCTACAGCCTCCATAGGTTCTTCCTTCGCTTCATCAGATAGTACGGATACCTTCTGCAGATTCCAGCCGCCTAGCAGACACACACACAAGCACCCTAAAAAAAATCTTTTCTTTTTCATCCCGGCTCACATTCCCTTCACTTTTTCCAACGGATGAACAGCTACGATGCGATATTTTCCGGAAGCCTGCTGTTCCAGTTCTGCATACAGCGTTTGCGTATATCGATTACCTCCTATGCTGCTGTCTTCATCCACTGTTTCCTCTTCAGCAATCACATCTTCCTCTGCCGCTTCCTCTTCCTCCGCAACAGACGCATCCTCATCTGTCGCTTCCCCGTTCCCCTCTATGCTCACATCTTCGTCTGCTGTTTCCTCCCCGGATTCTTCTATGACTTCCTCCTCTTCACTGCCCTCACGTTTGTAATACACAAAAATCCTGCTGCCCTTTTTACGGACCTCCTGAATCTCCACTTCGTTCCAGAGGATATCTTTTCCATCCGTTTCTGTGGATAGCGATAAATAGTCCTCCAGATACAAATGCTTTCCCATGACCTTGATTTCCGGCACAGCAGTTTCCTTTCCTTCGATACGGTAATCCGTGATCGCGCTTAAATACCGGTTTACCGTATCCTTTAACAAAAGCATCCCAACCGTATCCGGGTCGTCATCTGCAAAGGATCGCTCCAGTATAGGAGGTGTTTTCATTTCATATGCGACACTGCATTGAATCAGGTGACTGATCTGCTCCTTGGTAAGCTCACCGTTTTTCATCTCTGCCGGTGCATTTAAAAGTAAAATTTCAAAATCCTCCTTTTCCAGATCTCCTGCCAGAAGGGATGGATATTCCTCATCCGTAAGCATGAAAGGAAGCCCCTCACGCTCGGACTCTGTGGAGCTGCTCTCCTCTGCCTTTTCCAGACTTTTTTCAGACGCCGCAGGTCCGGATTCCACAGAACTGGGTTCCACAGAACGAAGTTCTGTAGAACTCAGTTCTGTGGAGTCAGATACCGGATATATTTTTTTATGAGCCGTGCTTTCCACTGCCTGGTCCTTAGCATCCTGCTTCGTATTCTGAGTCAGATGATAACCTCCAAATAAAAGACCTGCCGCAAAAAGTCCACTCATGATATGTACCGCTTTCCTGCCAAGAAAAGTTCCCAGAAAAGCATTTCCGAACAGCCCTGAAATCCCTCCGGTCGCTCCGGCACCCCCAAGCAAGGTAAGCGCAGCTCCCCCCTCTGCAGCTTCCATCTGTAAAAGATACAGGAACAAAGGCATAGGTGCCAGACCAAAAAATTCGTATCCCTGCTTCTGCAGGAGCTCTGCTTCCTTTCTGATATTTTTTCTTCCGTAATTCAGCCTCGACTTTACAGTATTTTCCGAGCACCCCAGATTCTCGGCTATTTCTTTTACGCTAAGCTCTTCTACATAATACATCAGGATGCAGAATCTTTGCTCGTCAGAAAGAGTATTGATCATGGAACGGAGAATTTCCTCCCGCTCCTTATCCGTAAAGGCAAGTTCCGGTTGTTTCTCGTTTTTCTCATCCTCGCGGTCGAAAAAAAATCCTTCCCCATCTTCATCTTCATTCGATATTTCAGAAAACAATAACGGCTTTTTCTTTTTTAAAGCATCCAGTGCTGTATGCGCCACGATCTGTCCCAGCCAGGCAGAATACTTTTCCGCATCTTCCAGTGAATCGATCCGCTCCCAGGCTTTTATATAAGCATCCTGCAGTACATCCTCTGCCGCAGCTTCATTTTTCATGTATTTCAGAGCAATATAATATTTCTCCCGCCAGGTTTTTTCATACAACCAGGCAAATCCCGCCTGGTTTTTTTTCTTCGCTTCCCTTACCGCCTCTTGAATATTTCTAATTTTTTTCATTGTACCAAATCTGCTTTCATCATCCTCTGCATCCACGAGCTGACTCCTGCCAACAGATAACCCAATCCATGATACGGATGAACGATATATCTGCCAGATTCCATCACATGTTGCTTAAACAGGCAGCATATGATGAAATAAAAACCGGCATCAATAAAATTTCCCTAATCCGCCTAAAAAATTACCAAAAAGTCCATTGGAAACCGTACTTCCGATCTGCTCGACCGCTGGTACCACGATCAGGTAAAATGCGATCGTCATCGCTATGATCAGACAAATCTGTGTAATCCCTAGCACATAAAACTTCGCATTTCCGGTCAAAGGAACAGACTCGCAGTAGACCACGACTAAAAGTACGTATGTAAATATATATCCCGCTACTATGATAAACGCCCCCAGACCTGCGTTCAAAATGGAGAGAAGAACTCCTACCACCAGAATTAAAGCATTATATAGCGCCATCCCGCCGATCGGTGTGATTGCCATTGAAAAAGTAACCCTCGCTCCTTTTGAAAATGCTTTCGTAAATCCGAATAAAATTCCTGCCTCCGCAAAATAATAAATCGCCATCGTCACCACACAAACAAATATCGTTTGAAAATACGGGATATTTGCATATCTCGCATACTCTCCCAGCCTGGCACGCAAAGAAAGCAGTGCGATCAGCACCAGAATCATGACCACGACCAGATTGAACCCGATCATCTGAAGCCCTAAAGAACTGCTTCCGGATTCGGAAATCGCCTTTAACTCTCCCACAGGATTTTTTAAAATCGTTCCTATTTTAGCAAACAGATTTTTTGTAGCGTTCGTCGCTTTTCCGAGCGTCTGGTTTACCTGCTGGCTGAACTGCGGCTGTCCGTATGGGTTATACGCCCCCTGTCCACCGAACGGCTGTCCATACTGTCCTCCGTTCATCTGTGGCTGTCCGTAGCCTGGCTGCCCCTGATTCATCTGTGGATTTCCATAGCCTGACTGCCCTCCATTCATCTGTGGATTTCCATAACCCGGCTGTCCTCCATTCATCTGTGGGTTTCCATAGCCCGACTGTCCTCCACTCATCTGCGGGTTTCCATAACCCGGCTGCCTCTGATTTCCCTGGGGCTGACCATAGCCTGATTGGCCTCCACTCATTTGCTGCTGGCTGTAGCCTGACTGCCCCCCATTCATCTGTCCGCCAAAGCTTGATTGTCCTGCCTTCGCCTGACAGCTGCAGATTTCCCCCTCTGCTAAAGGTCTTCCACAATGTCCGCAAAATCTCGCCATAATTATCCTCCGTCTCCTTTTCTCGTTTAAAATGATCAAAAATTTCAGGAACTATAAATCATAGACCATTCCTTTTATGCAATCCTCACCAGCGACAAATCCAATCACGGATGAGTATAATAAATTATATTTTAAAAAGTTTAAAATAGCAAGTCCCTTTCCTGCCTATCCGTCAATCCCCATATAAATGATACATCTTTTTCTGATAATCTGTAAACTTCTCTTTCCCGATATAATCCTCGGCTAACCCTTTTAGATCCGCTGCAGAATACAATGGTGTTTTATACAGGCAATGGTTCCCGTCATACGAAATCACCTCTCCATCCTTTGCCATCGCGACAAAATTCGGTATCTCGCCGACAATCTCACCAGAACCGTTTTTTTCATATAAATACGCCACATTGGAACCACTGGCTTTTCCATTTTTCTTCGCATCGCTCTCCTGATACCATACCACAAAATAGGAAAGCTCCTCCGTCGTCTGCACACCATACACACCATTACTGATCTCGCTTAAATCCAATACACACTTCCACGTATCCAGATCATAGACCTCACTGTAATCATTTAGAAAGTATCTGCCACCTCCGAAAAACAGAGTACAGGAGTAAATACCCGCATCTCCCTCGCAGACCACTTTTTTCTGCTCCAGGGAATACACATACCACTTCGTCCCCGCTGCATTGCGATAAAACAAAAGGCCTCTTTCTGCATGGAAGGAATAAAGCTCTGCGTCTTTCAAAATCTCTTTTTCCCCGCTATTCTTTTCGTCCGTGATACAGATTTCCTTTTCACTGCTGAACACCAGGGAATCCCCGAGCCTTACCCCCTTATCATAGCCGGATAAAAGCGGATACTCTGCATTTTTCCTTCCGGTAGCCGCCTCGTATTCCGTCACCCTCCCATCCTCTGTCAGATACAGAAGGGAACCGTCCTCATTATAATAATAGTAGCTGTTCTCATCAAAGGAAAAGGTGCTTTCCATATTTTCCCCGTGATAATGCTTCGTTTCAAAAAAATCATAATCCTGCACGGAGATATAGTCCTCATTTTTCACATCGATCGTCAGATTGTCAAAGGATTCATACTCTAAATCTGACAGCTTTTTACCCGCCAGGACCGTAAAAGCCTCCGCATCAAACACGCCCATGCGCTTATTGATTCCGTTTTGAAAGCCCAGAACCACCTTGCTGCCATCGGTCGCACAGGTATACCACTTATCCGGAATCTCATCTAAAATGTCTGAAATATCCAAAGATTTCACAGCCTCTCCTGATGTGCCGGTCTGTGAAGCAGACGCTCCTGCATTTTCATTTTTTTTATAGACACGCACATTTTTCCCCCAGTAGTCCCGGAGGCAGGCATATTTTTCATTGATCTCTAAAATGTAAAAAGGTTCTCCATTTCCCTTCTGTGAGTTGATGAGCTGCTTCGTCGTCTCATCATAAAAAGACACGGAACCATCCTGGCAGGTAATCCCCACTACACCATCTCCCGTTTTTACGGAATTGATATCAGATGCAAAGGTGTGCTCCCAGATTTTCTTTCCCTTTTTATCATTGCAATCCACTTCATAGATTTTATTCTCATGGTAATAGAAACAGGTCTGCTCCCTGGATAACGTCATCTCCGTCAAATCCCAGTCTGCATTACACAAATACCCTTCCTTACCCTCTGCGATCTCATACCTTACAATGTGCTTTAGTCCCTCATTTTCATCGCTTAAAAGAAAGCAGAGCCTGTCATCATCGATAAAGCGGACATTCGTACAAAGCCCTGGCATGCTTAAAAACGAGCTCTGTCCGGAGCTTAGGTCTATGAGCAGGATTCCGTAAGTCGTTTCCGTATTCGCCGCCATAGAGACCTGGTTTCCACTGGTCGAAATCTCGCCCAGCGAATAGTTCATATCCGTTCCCAGTTCACAGTTGATCGTCTGCTCGCCCTTTCCGTCATATGCATAAAGATGTCCTCCGTCATAATCCACGGCTACGATCCGATCCTCCTCTTCACTAAGTTTAAATTCAGATGCGGCATCTCCTGAAAAATTGATTTTTCCGTTATAGACATCGACAGACCTCATCCCCTCTTCTCCCAGATAGATAAGCGTTTTATTATCCTTTAAAAGACAGGAACCTCTGGAAACGGAATTATAGTAGCTTCTGCCTATGGTGCTCAGGGGATATTCACAGAGCTTTTTCTGCTCCTCCAGGGAATATACCACAACCTCTCTCGTCAGTTTATTCCCGGCTGCATAAAAATACTTCTCCAGAAGGAGCAGCTTTTTATCCTCACTGATCTGTGTCTTGACATCATAGGTTTCCTGCTGCATATCGAAAAGAGCATCCGTCTGGTAGCCATAGCTGAAATCATAAACGCCCAAAGCCTGCGTCAGATAGCGCATCACGCTCGGCACATACGGTCTGTCCGGATGATCCAGATCTTCCGGAAGCGCCTCTAAAGCAAGCATCGCAGCTGTCTTTTTATCTCCATTTTCATAGGCTTCATTCGAGTATTCTGCTAAATAGTAGGATTCCCCCATCAGTGTATATTGGTTCGATTCATCGAGTGCCGCATACGCATCCTCTAGCTGCATATTTTTTCTGGCAATAATGGCAATCACGATACCAAGTCCTAAAAAACCTGCTGTAACGATGGTCCCGATCCTTTTTAACTGACGCTCCCTCTGCCTCTGGCGCAGATCATCATAATCTACCGCAAGCATGGACGCAAAGAAACGGAACCGCTCCTGCTTTAATGCTTTTAGGATTCCCCTGTCAGAATCCGCACGGATATCCACAGCCAGAGGCTCGATCTGTACAAGCCTTCCGTCTCTTTCCACCTCTGTCAAAATCTTCGGAAAGCTCTCCTGCGGCTCTCCCTCTGCCAGAATTACGATAATCCGTTCTCTGCCCCGAATCTCTACGAAGTATTCTACCTCCTCCATGCACCAGGGAGAATCCTTGAACCTTTTCGTACAAATGACAAACAGCCATTTGGTTTCATTCAGAGCTTCCTTGATCGCTGCTGATAAATCACTGGCTGCTTTTAATTCGTCAGCATCACGAAATATGCGCCCTATCTTCTTTTTCCCCACTTTTTTTGCTATATTCGCAGGGATTCTGTATTTTTCCAGCTCCCTGTGGATTTGCATGGCGACTTTTTCATCTATGCCGCCATGCCGATAGCTGATAAAGGCTTCGTACTTCATACTGACCTCCGTATTTATGATATATTCTTATGTTTCATGTTACCATACACACACATGTGCATCTGCAAAAGCACATCTACAGTTTTTCATATGTTTTTAAAAAGATATCTCCGCGTACCACATAAATATCATGAGCATCATCCTCACGCACTACAATGTAATCGCCTGCTACCCCCCGGTAATATTTTTCCTTGTCCCATGCAGTAAATACCTTTACATTTTTCGTAAGCTTTTTCGCATAGATCACCGTCTTGCCCGTCGAAACACACGGCTTCATACAATCCACCAGCTGATACGTCGTGCCATAAATATTGTCGCGGATCGTCGGTGCATAATCCGTATCCATGTCCGGCGTTCCCTCTGCCGGGCGGTAGCTCCTTTCGAATTTTTCCTGATGGATCGGATAGACCTCTCCTTCGATCCCAATCATCAGATAGAGTCCCTTTTCCACGATCAAATCGACATCTCCCTCCAGGGTACGCACTAAAATAGGGGTACCCTCCTTTAAGAAATCTGTCGCCTTTGCATAGCCTACCAAAACCGGCTTCTTCACATAGCGTTCCATTTCTGTCGTATCCATCGTATAGCGTGCGGCATAGATAATCTCATAGGAATCATAATACTCCCTGATCCTTTCCTCCAGTACATCTGCCATCCTTCTGTCCGGATATATTTTTTCGAAAGTATCTGACGAAATAAAACCTCCGGCTTTCCTGAGATGTCCTCCACCGTTTCCAAGTCCTTCGCACAAAGCCGACGCCAACTCATTTGCCTTCACCTCCGGAATACAGCTTCTGACAGAAAGCTT
>JAFVAA010000422.1 GCA_017476305.1 Lachnospiraceae bacterium | reverse complement strand
GAACTTTTATATAATTCCCATTCGCTCTCACTGACGATCAGATACCAGCCATTTCCTGATCTTGACGCAATCAGGTTCTCATATAGAAGATCTGCCTTGATCCTTGCAGTTGCAACTCCTTTGGTATTCTTTGCAAGTGACCATATCCCGGCATAATCAGGAAGGACACCTACCAGTTTCTTTCCGATCAGCCCTTCCTCTGAGCATCCCGCTATGATCCCTTCATCGGTAACGATGACAGCATTATGCGATCCCGTATCATACATCTGTGTGATGTGTGACTGTATGTTTTCCATCGTATAATCTATTCCACGTACCGTATCCCCATCTCCCATCATCACGGATACGGAATAGCATATATCCCCTGTCATGGCATCCTGATACGGAGGGGATACATAAGTTCTCCCCTGATTTTTCACGGCACCGGTATACCATACCCTCTCCGTTGCCACAAAATCCTCCGGCATATCAAAATCCGGTATGATAGCAAAATCCTTTCCTGCTATGAACACGTTAAATGCCCCTGTCTCCCCTTCAACAACTTCTTTTTTCTTCTTTTTTATAAAACGTGCCAGCTCCTCATGGCTGCCTGTATATTCACGGGCAGCTATGGCAATTTCCATGGTCAGATTCTCGGCATTCTTGACCGTTGCCTCCAGCTCCCCGCTGATCATCCCTAACTGATAGGAGCCTGATTCCTTCGTCTGCTGCCTCGTCTGGCTAAAGACCATCCACAGATCCATAAAGATCACTACAAACAGAAGGGAAGCGACCAATATGATTACTCCAGTATTTCTTTTATGTTTCATCTTAAGACCAATCTCCTTTACCTGCACCTTTTACAATCCGCCCTTCGACAGTCCTGTCCGCTCATGGGATCATACCCGGAACCCTGCTACTGTTGCCTGTAAACTTCTCGTGCTCTCTAACACCTCATCCGTCTGCCTTGACACATTTTCACTTTCATAAGTCATATCCTGCAAATGCTCATTCACAGCATCAACGGCAGAATTCAATTCCATCTGTGTTTCATTGATTGCCCGGATGGATACAGAGATTCCACCGATCTTATTATCCAGTTCTCCTATCCCATGATCCAGCCTGCCGCTTTTTTGGGCATAGTAGGACGCATCTTCCCTGTACCCCTCCACAATTTCTCCTAATCTTTCATAATCCTTCAATACTACTGCATCTATAAACTCTAACAGCTGGTTGCTCTCCTTTGAGAGTACATTGACATTTTCCAGTACCTTGCCCGTCAGTTCATTGACTTTACCGATCTCACTTCCCGTCGTCATGCTGAGGTTCTTGATCTCATCCGCCACGACCGCAAAACCTTTCCCTGCATCACCTGCCCTTGCTGCCTCGATCGCTGCATTTAAGGCAAGCAGATTCGTCTGGGCTGCTATATTCTGGATTGTCTGTGACACATCTGCAATCTGATCAATGACTCTGGCTCCTTCGATTGCCTTTGTCAGCCCCTCCTTGCTATGTCTCGTGGAATCCATGACATATTCCCTGTCTTTCTTGATCTCCGGGGCGATCTCACTCAGTTTGCCTATGATTTCAGAAGCCCGTTCATCCATCTCGGATGCTTCCCTCGTCAGCTCCACTGTTGTGGACTTTAACAAAGAACAGTTGTCCACGATATCCTGTATGCTTTCAGATTGTGATGCCACATTCGCACCGGTCTCCTGCATCGCTGCACTGATATCGGTGACTCCTTCCCTGATGCTTGCAATACCTTCCCCGTTTTCTTCTGTTTTCTCCCTTATCAGTACGGATTCTTCCTGTGTCCTATGTATGACGTTCAAAAATTTCTCCTCCAGTTCCCCGATCAGGCCTGTGATCTCCTCTACTTCATTATTGAACCGGGAGCTTTCCATATCTCCTGCTACTTTTTCTTTGATAAATGTTTTTAGCCGTTCCATAGGAAGCAGCATCTTTCTTATGCTGGTTCGCAAAAACAGAACAGAAGCAATGATCATAAGCACGCTGAGCATTATGATAAGGATGATGTTATTTGCTATTTTTCCCGATATGACCTTCTTTTCCTTTACAATCCCCAATACCCATCCTGTT